>DTSG01000148.1 GCA_012965455.1 Planctomycetaceae bacterium
AGTCGTCTAGAACCGTTGCAACATCCGTTTGTCGATCAACATTCAGGACCATTAATCTTAGCAGCCGGTCGGTTGTCAGAGCAAAAAGACTATCCCACATTGATACAAGCGTTTTCTCAGTTACAGTCAGCGTTGCCTTCTCGGCTGGCTATTCTCGGTGACGGTGAACAACGTTCTAGTATCGAAACGCTCATTGATAAACTGGGGGTAGCGGATCGCGTTTGTCTCGTCGGGTTTACAGAGAATCCCTACCAGTGGATGCAACGGGCGGACCTCTATGTACTCTCTTCCCGCTGGGAAGCATTGCCTACCGTGTTAATCGAAGCCATGGCATGTGGTTGCAATGTTGTGTCGACAGATTGCCCTAGCGGGCCCGCAGAAATTCTCGGCGACCATTTTGCCCATCGCCTCACACCCTGTGGCGACCCGCGTGCATTGGCTACGGCCATCAAGCAAGCTCTTGATGACCCGCTCGATAGCGCTGCAGTTATCAAGCAAGCTTCACAATTTGATTTCACCACCGCCGCTCGAGGGTATATCGAACTTTTATCAGAAAGATAATTCTCACATTCATCCACCGCAGTCGAATTCGCGTAAATTTGTGGCCGGATCGTTATGAAACCACGAAAACTCCGCAGCTCTCAGGACTTGCCAGACCAACAAACCCGAATCACAATAACAAAAGATAGTTTGCATCTTCGATACTTATAAATAGATACAGAAAGACTCGCGAAATGCCTAGTTGCGTATTAGCTTATTCCGGTGGACTAGATACGTCCGTAATTCTTGGTTGGTTACAAGACGAAGGGTACGATGTACATTGCGTCTACGTTGACCTTGGCCAACCGTGCGAAGACCGCGAAGCGATTATGAAAAAAGCGCACGACTGCGGTGCCGCAAGTGCACGAATTGTCGATGTTCAAGAAGAGCTGTGCCGTGACTTCGCATTTCCTGTTCTACAATGGCAAGCTAAATACGAGAGCATTTACTTACTTGGCACATCCATCGCGCGGCCGCTAATTTCCAAAGTCTGCTTACAAGTAGCCCGCGAAGTTGGCGCCGGCGCCTACGCTCACGGTGCGACCGGTAAAGGCAACGACCAATGCCGCTTTCAACTGGCAGCGGAAGCGTTAGATCCCGGTGTCAAAATGATTGCACCCTGGCGTATCCAAAAATTCCGTGATTTGTTCCCAGGGCGTACGGAAATGATTGCCTATTGCGAAAATAAAAATATTCCCATCAAAGTTTCCACGTCCAAACCGTATAGCTCCGACGAAAACTGTTTGCACATTAGCTACGAAGCTGGAGACCTTGAAGATCTGCAACGCAACGGTGTCGACACCGTTGATTTTGGCATGGGCGTCTCCCCCGAAGAAGCTCCCGATGAACGTGAACAGGTTACCATCCGCATTGAGCAAGGCGTCCCTGTAACCGTCAATGGCACTGACCTTAATCCGTTAGAAATCGTCCAGACACTCAACGACATCGGCGGCCGCAACGGCATTGGCAGAATCGATATGGTTGAAAACAGATTCGTGGGGATGAAAAGCCGTGGAGTGTATGAAGCACCCGGCATGACAATTCTGTATGACGCATTGTTGGTGTTAGAACAATTGACGCTGGACCGTGACCTCACACACCTCCGCGATCGCCTCAAAGCGGACGTTGCAGAAATGGTTTACTACGGTCACTGGTATTGTGCCAAGATGGATGCACTGTTGGCATTCATTAAAGAATCGATGCGGCACGTATCCGGCGAAGTACAACTAAGCTTGTACAAAGGTAACATCATTGTCGACAGTCGTTCGAGCGAAAACAGCTTGTATGACGAAGGGATCGCAACGATGGAAGGCGGTGGATCTTACAACCAAGACGATGCCGAGGGCTTCCTGCGAATCATGGGATTACCTTACCGAGTGCAAGGCCGTACAACACCGCGGGAGTATTGACCTAGTACCCATTAGGTCATCGCCGCTCAACATGTTCCTTTACTCGCAAGCTAGAAGCCTGCCTGAGATCTGAGATTTCCAATCATTTCGTCAAGCTCTCCGGTTGCTTGTTGCCTGACAATAATGTAATCGCCATCGTGGATAGCGTAATCATTGATCGGTTCAATCCGGCGGAACTCTGGATTGAATTCAATGTCCAACGGCAAGAACCGCATTGGGTCAGCCGTCGGGCGACGCAGTTTGATCGTCATGAAATTGAACTGATCCAACACTTTAGATTCACGCAATGCGTCTTGCAAAAACATGCCTTGGCGTAATTCAAACTTTGCCCGTTGCTTGGCACCGTACGCATTTTGAATCTCAACGGTATAGTGGCCAAAAGCAGCTTGCGGAGTCTGATAGGTTACCTGCTTCGCGGCTAACTGCATCATTTCAGTTTTTTCACTGAGCAATTCATCGGGAGCACGCATTATTTGCTCATTGTTTCCCATCATCGAGCATCCGCTTAAAATGCCAATGATCGCGGTAAAATATAGAAAACGAACGACTTTCATGGATTTATCTCTCATCTTGTCTTACATTCCGTAACAAGTTAATTATCTTTACAGCAAGCAACCCAACAGTCCAATACATCAATGAATTGGACTGTGTGAGCGACGAATCGGTATATAACCACAAATTCTTTACTCTAATCGTTAAGACCAACAAAAAATCTCAAACAATCTTATCGTGCTTTGCTTTTCTAGCGCTCACAGGGCTACCCAACAGTGCTAAAATCGCTCAAACGCTATAAAACACGCTGTAACGACCGAACAACTCAAATTTCGTAACTTACCAAGGGAAAATCTTCGTGGGGACGACCGGCCCAAATTCGGAATTCACGACAGCTGCGGAATTAGTTCCGCAGTCGTGGAAACACCGTCATTTATTGGGATTAGAGAATCTCAACCAAGAAGATATCACCACTCTACTACAGACGGCGGTTACACTGAAATCCGCCACTAGCGGTTGCCACAATAAACTCGATATCCTCGGGGACCTGACGATCGCCAACATGTTCTTCGAAGACTCAACACGGACACGTAACAGTTTCAGCTTAGCGGCTCGACGACTCGGAGCAGAAACTGTTGAATTCTCAGCTAGCTCAAGTAGTGTCAGTAAAGGTGAAACGCTAATTGATACGGCGAAGACAATTGAAGCAATGAATGTCGATGCGATTGTAATTCGCCACAGCACGCCAGGCAGTCCACATTTACTTTCAAATAACGTTGACTGCAGCATCCTCAATGCCGGCGATGGCCCGCACGAACATCCCACGCAAGGGATGCTCGACATCATGACGATCTACGAACAACGCGGAACGATCGAAGGCTTGACCGTTGCAATGGTCGGCGACATTACCTACAGCCGTACAGCCCGTTCCAATATCTGGGGTCTCAAAAAACTCGGAGCACACGTTATCGTTTGCGGACCTTCGACGTTAGTTTCCAGTGCGTGGGAACAATACGGAGTCGAAGTATCACATAACCTTGATGACATCATCCCCCGTTGCGATGTATTGAATCTCTTGCGGATTCAGTTTGAACGACAATACACGCGACCGTTTCCATCGGTGCGCGAATATGCGTTTCTCTACGGCATGAACAAAGAACGAATGGCGCACGCCAAAGAAGACATTTTAATCTTGGCTCCAGGGCCGATTAATCGCGGAGTGGAAGTCACTCCTGATGTGGCTGATGGCCCGCACTCGGTTATCCTCAACCAAGTCACCAATGGTATCGCAGTTCGGATGGCGGCGCTCACGCTAACCACCACAGCAAATCAGCGGCGGTCGTCAAACGGAGGTAGCGAATAATGATGTCTGATTCGTCGCCCCCCCATGCAACCACGGAAAACAGCCTGCTCATTCGCGGCGGCCAAGTGATAGATCCGAGCCAAGATTATGATGGCATTGCCGACGTACTAGTCAGCGATGGTGTCATTGTTGAGATCGGCGAGAATCTTTCCGGCAACGGCAATGTTATCGATGCCACGGATAAAATCGTTGCTCCGGGACTAGTCGATATTCATGTGCAGCTGCGGGAACCCGGATTCGAAGAAGATGAATGTATTGCGACCGGAACAGCAGCGGCAATCGCTGGCGGTTTTACTTCGATCGCCTGTCTGCCGAACACTTCCCCCGCAATCGATACTCAAGCCCAAATCCAATTCATTCAGCAAAAAGCGATTCAAGCCGACAATTGCAATGTATACGTCATTGCCGC
>DTSG01000149.1 GCA_012965455.1 Planctomycetaceae bacterium
AAACGGCTTATTGAAGATACACCAACTTCAAAAGTTAAAGGAGTCTTCATTGGCCTCAATGAAGTCAAAGGAACGGTTGAATTACGTTTTTCACTACAAAGTTATCTCAATGACTCACCCTGTTGTTGGTATAAATATTCGATCGAGGAACATTACACACGGACCCGAACAGTAACCGACAGCAAGGGCAACACGCGGACGGAAACCTATTCCGGCTGGGAAACGGTGGATTCAGGTACGGATCGAGCCGCATTCAATCTCGTGGACGATACGGGGAAAGTACATGTCCTTCCAAATCAAGCCGAGATGGAGGGTGAACAGGTCTTTAGCTATCGTTGTAGGATCGGTGATCCGTTGTACTATGGCAAAGGACCGACAGGCAGTGTCCGCGGTTCAAACCATCGCCGCAAATTTAAAGAATCGGCAATTGTCGAAAATGAAGAGATTTATCTGTTAGGATCAGCGCGGATGTCGGCGGTTGCCGCGAAGGTCGAAATTGCGTTTGATGAAGATGACGATGTCTTTATGATTTCGACCAAATCCGAGTCAGAACTTGTGTCTCGCTATACATGGCGGATCTGGCTAACGGCATTTGGTATTGTTGTTTGCGGCACGCTGTTGCCGATGGTGATCCACGCAGCGGTGAATCAGGATCTGGAGAATGCAGTGTCCGCGACTTGGGGCTGGATGATTCTGGCAGGGGTTGCAAGTCTAGGGTTGACAATCCTGATGTACGTCATCTTGGTGTTTAATGGATTGGTGTCTACGCAACAACGTTTATTGCGAGCTTGGAGTCTTATTGATATTCAACTCAAGAGACGCTATGACTTGATCGCGAATCTGGTTAAGGTCTGTCAGTCCTATATGCAGCATGAACAGGAAACACTAAAACTGGTTAGCAAGGCAAGGGTGGGGGGCGGCAACGTAAGTGAGATGCCGTCGGCCTCGGAAGTTCAAGCTGGGGAGCAAGCCACTCAGGTTCAGCAGGTTGTGATTCAGCGACTGTTCGCACTGAAGGAAGCTTATCCCGAGTTGAAAGCAGATCAGGCGATGGCGGATCTGCAGGATGCGATTACGGATGCCGAGGATCGACTAGCAATTGCACGAACGTTTTATAATGCAGCCACCGCAAACTATAATACAAGAATTCGACGCGTACCGGAAATCTGGTTTGCCTCCATGTTCGGGTATAAACGTGCTGCCTTTTATGCAGTGGATTCGGCCCAGACAAAGAACGTCGATGTGGCTGTTTTATTAGAGGAGTGAACCACCACGTGGTTCACTATGGCGATTGAGAACCCATTAAGACGAGGATAAATCGATGCTCAAGTATATTTCCATGGTTCTATTTCTGACGCTGACTTCCGCGGTTGTGTACGGGGATGAACTGCGGGTGATGACATTGAATATCCGCAATGACAATCCAAATGATGGTTTGGATAACTGGAAGTACAGGGACCATGTCGTTGCCTCAATGTTTGCCAAACATAAGGTGGATGTTGCTGGTCTGCAGGAGGTGAAGCACGGACAGTTACTGCGATTGAATGAATTGCTGCCGGGCTACGCGGCAGTGGGAGTGGGACGTGACGACGGGAAAACGAAAGGCGAGTATTCACCGATTTACTATCGCCGGGATCGATTTGAATTAGTGGGAAATAAAACCGTTTGGTTATCCGAAAAACCGGAACAGGTGGGTAGCAAGAGTTGGGATGCAGCCCTGCCTCGAATTGCCACGTTTGTCTGGCTGAGGGATAAAACCAATCAACAAATCCATCTTTTGGTCAATACCCATTACGATCATCGGGGCAGTCTGGCGCGTAAAGCCAGCTCTGCAGTGATTGTACAGTGGTTGCAACGGGTGCGTGAAAAGGTCAAGCCGGCAACCGTGACAGTGATGGGAGATTTCAACTGCCTGGAACATTCGCCGCCTTTTCAGGAATTGGTTTCTAGGTCGTCTCTGGTGGATTCACGTAGTCGTGTCGAAAACTACTCTGGTCCCGATTCTACTTGGTGTGGCTTTAAGAAAGTCGTGCCAGGGAGACGAATCGACTTTGTTTTTGTGGATAAGGCGATGAAGGTCGAATCCCATGTGACAGATCCAACTCAGGTCAAGGGTCGCTTTCCCTCGGATCATCTGCCGGTGATCATCGGTATATTACTGCAGGATTAGCCGTGCCGACGAATCGGTTTTAACCGTTGGCATTGTATTGGAAGTGCTATAATAGGTTAGAATACGTTAGAGATTAAGTGGAGTGTGGGGATGGTTGGCTCGCAAGCAAAGGAGTAAGGCAATGTCTTGTGCGGAGGGAAAACGAGTATATCAAGGTTCGGCCTTGACACGTCGTTCTGCACTACAAATCGGCGCCGGAATGTTCGGCATGAATTTGCCACAATTACTCCAGGCTCACGCAACTAGCGGTCAGCAATCGGAGATGTCCTGTATCTTTTTGTTTTTGGCTGGCGGGCCAAGTCACTATGAGACGTTTGACCCCAAACCGAGTGCCCCTGCTGAGATTCGAGGGCTCTGGGACCCGATATCTACAAACGTGCCAGGTGTGCAGATTTGCGAGAAGTTGCCACTGATGTCCAAGCGGATGGATAAAGTAGCGGTTGTACGATCGTGGCGCGGTCGCAGCGGTTCGCATGCCGCCGGCTCGCAGCATGTTGCCAGTGGCATGATTCCCCCAGCGACTGGACAATACTATCCCAACTTTGGTTGCTTGCTTTCCACCTTGCTCGGACCCACAGCACTCGGCATGCCTTCCTTTTTTGGGCTGCCAAGGGCTGCACGCTATACCGATCCAACAGGATATCTCGGCGCAGCGCATGCCGCATTTGATATCGCCGGTGACCCAGTCGAACCTAAAGTTCGAGTGGGCAAGTTAAAGCTGGAAAAAGTCCGCTTTGAAAGTCGCCAGTCGATGCTCGCTCAATTGGATAACCTCGGTAAATTGGCTGAGAGTTCAGATGATTCAATCATCTCACAAGATCAGTTCGCAGCTGATGCTGTCAACCTGCTGACCAGTGGGCGGATGCAACGAGCCATGGATATAGAAGCTGAACCGTTGGCGCTGCGTGAACGATATGGATTGAATATCTACGGGCAACGAGTTCTGCTTGCTCGGCGATTAATACAAGCGGGTGCTCGATTTGTTACGATCAATCATGCGGTGCAGGGCGGGTTGTTTGGTGACGGTACGACCAACGGCACATGGGATAATCATGGCTGGCTGTTCGATAGCATGATGTCTTTTGCGTCGCGACCTAGCGCCGTCCCCAAGGACTCGACTTGGCACTCCTATCGTGGCCCTGGTAACTTGCCCCAGTTTGATATGTCCTTGTCGACACTGCTGGATGACTTAGAAGACAAAGGCATGCTCGACACGACACTTGTCGTGGCGATGGGTGAGTTCGGCCGGACTCCCAAAATTAATAAAACAGCCGGACGTGATCACTATCCCGGTGCGGGTTGTGCCGTACTTGCCGGTGGTGGTGTGAAGCGTGGAATTGTAATCGGCGCGACTGATTCCAAGGGAACGGAACCGTCCACTCGAGCATGGTATCCTGAGGATTTTGCAGCGACTGTTTACAAAGCAATGGGAGTTGACCCGCACTCTACCTACCTGCCGCGACTTGCGCGCCCCACACCAATCTCCCCTGGAAATATCATCGATGGACTGTTGTCGTAAGGAATGCAGGATATGAAGAATGTCGTGTTGGTATTGCGTATTGCGGGCGTGTATTGTGTGCTGTTGTTGGTTTCCACTGCGAGTCTGGTTGCTCAAACTGACTCCGCTTCAACTTCGCCGCCAGTCGGATTCTATAAAGACCTGTTTATGAGCAGCGGTGTGAATTTAACCAGTCGCAAAACACTGCCAGCAGCGGAGTCGTTGGGATTGTCGTATGAATACTACGCGGGCAAGGACGTCGAGATTCAGAATCGGTTGATGACTGGGGGTGAACACGACAGCAATGGTGTGTTGCTATATCCAGACGGAGCGCCTCGGTTTCGGATGATCTATGTCAACGGTGGCGGAGCAACAAATCACGGAAAATCACTGGAGCTGAGTGGACGCCAAACACTGCGACAGTTTTTCAATGCAGGTGGCAGTTATTGTGGTAGCTGTGCCGGCTCTTTTTTCAGTGGCCGTAATGTTGATGTTTCAACCCAGAAACGATTGGGGTATCTCCACATTTATCCCTACAACACACTCAACACCGGACTTAAGAAAGAGCGGCTTGATCATGTGATTCCAGACGATTCACCGTTGTTGAGGTATCGCCAATTTGGAAAGGAAAATCGTGTTGAGGGAGTGTATCACAATAATGGGAATTGGATGTCGCTTGAAAAAGGAGCACATCTTGAGAATACGGAAGTCTTAGCGGTTTACGATACACCTGGAAAACGCCCTGATAAGGGAGCAGCAATTTGGGCGTACAAGGTGAAAGCGGAGACAGGGCGAGTTGTGAATATAGGTTCTCACCCCGAGGGCGTCAAAACAGGTGATCGTTTGTCACTGACAGAAGCTTGTTTTTTATATTCCTTAGATGGCACTGGAGCGGTAACTATCAAGGGGGAACTTGTGGCCGGTGAGACGAGAGAAATGCTTGCCGACACGACGGATAAAACCCCAGCATTTGCCAAGATTGGCGATGGCCAGATTCATCGTTTCTCTTTTCAGGTAGGGGTCGGCGTTGCTAAGACGGTGATTGATCTTAGCTCGGAAGTTGACGTGCAATTGAATCTATATTTGAGTCAGGATCTATCAGAAATAACAACGGATGAACTTGCGTATCGTGTTACCCGTGAGGGGAGCAATAAAACGATGCGGGTTCGCTTGGCTCCGGGGACATGGTATGTCGCTGTGGAATGTGCCAGCCGCGTGCAGGCAGCGAAGGATGATTCGGAAAGCTATTATGTATACGATGATCCGCAGGGCCTACTCAATGGAGTTCCATATCGAGTTGGATTGCAACAAAGGGTGCGGAGTCGAAATTCACGGGTCATTGGACCAGTTGTTAGTGTTGAATAATTTGATTAGGCGATAAGCAGGCGATATAAATAGATGCGTATTCTTAGTGCCGGGATTCAACACGAGACCAATACGTTTGCCAGCACGCTAACCACGACAGCGGATTTTGCCCGCGACAGTCATTTGGGTAATGAGTTTGCCGGCGGCGATGCTATTGTTGCACGTTATCAGGGCACCAACACGATCCACGGTGGTTACCTTGAGGGGGCAGCAGACGCCGGTTTTGAATTCGTACCGTTGTTTAATGTGCATGCTTGCCCAGCGGGGATGGTAACTCGCAGCTGTTTTGAAGAACTTGTTGGGGAAATGATTTCGCGAATCACTGCGGCTCTACCCGCCAATGGGATATTACTCGATTTGCATGGTGCCATGGTAACGGAAGAATTCGAAGATGCGGAGGCTGAGATTGTGAGGCGGGTGCGTGAGGTCGTGGGGGAGACAATGCCGATCGTCGTGACGTTGGATTTGCACGCGAACATTTCTCGGCCGTTGGTCCAGCGTTCAACCGTGATCGTCGGATTTGATACTTATCCACACGTTGATATGGGGGATCGAGGGCGAGAGGCAACGCGGTTAATCAAACGAATTGTCGACGGCGGAGTGCAGCCGCAGCAAGCGTTTGTGCAAATGCCACTGTTGACGGTGCCGCCCATGCAGTGCACGCTGCGGGAGCCGATGGCCGGTATTATTGAGCGACTTAATGTACTCGAACAACGGCCAGGTATCTTAACCGCGACGATTGCCATGGGCTTTCCGTTTGCCGATATTGCTTGCATGGGAGTGTCGGTGTTGGTAACGAGTGATGGCGATATGGGTGTGGCCGAGGCGGCGGCAGATGAAATTGCCAGCTGGCTGTGGGATGTGCGGACGGCATTGCAACCAGATTTAGTGACTGTTGAAAAGGCGATGGAGATTGCGGCGGTGGCAGCTGGCTTAGTGATTCTCGCCGATGGTTCTGATAACCCCGGAGGTGGGGCGCCGTGTGATGGCACCGTGGCTTTGCAGGCGATGATTGATGCTGACTTTCAGGGTGGGATTGTGGGCTTGATTGTTGATCCCGAGACAGTGCAGCAAGCGGTAGTCGCCGGCGTGGGCGGAGTGATCGATGTTTGTCTGGGCGGCAAGACGGACACGCTGCATGGCGAATCGGTTGTGGCGACGGTCGAGGTGCTGGCGCTGAGTGACGGTGAGTATGTCTATGGAGGCGCAATGGCGCAGGGGATTTCAGATACGCTAGGGCCCACAGCGCTACTCAAAATTGGTGGCGTGCAAGTGATTGTCAGCAGTTTACGCAGGCAGTTGATCGATCGTAATATGGCGGCCACAGTCGGAGTGGACTTCGCTGATTTTAAGCTGTTGGTTTTAAAGAGCGCTGTGCATTTTCGCGCAGATATCGGACCGCTAGCAGAATTGATTCTTGATGCCGATACGCCCGGTGTGCATCGTCCCGATTTTTCTTGTTTCGATTATAAAAATGTCCGGCAAGATGCCTATCCCTTGAATGCGGAGTGCTGAGCATCATCAATAACAAGCAATTGTTACCCGCCCCTGATTACAACTCGACCTTCAATGCAGTTACCAACTGCTCGAGGTCGGCGGAGGTGTTGTAGAGATGGCTTGATACCCGCACGTATCGTTTTTCTTGCCACTCGATGATGGGGACTTCAAGATGGTGCTTTTCCCACAATGTTCTTTGGAGGGATTCACAATCACCGTCGGGTAATTGGACATGCGCCATCGTCCCGTACCATTGGCGATCATCGGCGACCAAGCAAGCTCCGGAGAATTCTTGCAATAGAGTTTTGCGAGCGGTGTGCGATAAATTGAAAGTGTAATCTCGGAATGTATCGAATCCGATTTCCGTCATGAACTCGATTGCTGCTGGGATGCTCAAATAGGATGCGATGTTACGAGTGCCTACCCAGACGAATTCGTCGTCCCATGTTTGCGGGAGGGTTGGCGGAATTAACCCCCAACTGAGCACCGGCGTTTGCACCCATTGATGGTGTTCCGGAGCAATGTAAACAAAACCAGATCCTAGCGGCGCACATAACCATTTGTGGCAACTAGCCGTGTAGAAATCACAGCCAAGTTGCGCCAGGTCAACGTCTAGTTGGGCTAGGGCATGTGGGCCATCGACACAGACGAGTATTCCTTCTCGTTTGGCTCGTTCACAGATTTCCTTGATTGGTAATGTGATAGCGGTTGCGGAGGTAATGTGGCTGACAATGATAAGTCGCGTGTTGTCGTCACAAGCTGAAAATATGCTGTCTAGTATTTCGTCGACGTCATGAATGTAAGTCGGGAGTGTTGCGGTGCGTAATTGAGTAGCCTTGGTTTCACAAGTTCGTTGCCAGACGCGGGTAACAGCACCATACTCATGATCCGTTATTACGACATTGTCGCCAGTTGATAACGGAAAGCAGCCAGCGATGACGTTCATCGCCCAAGTTGCGTTGTCCACAAAGGCGAGGTTGCTAGCAGCAGTGTTGAGGAATTCGGCGAGGCGCTGCTTGGCGTCATGGATAGCATCAGTTTGGACGCGGCACAAAAAATCCATCGGCTGCTCTTCGAGTCGCCGTGTCCACTCGTCACGAACCTGTTTCACACACGTCGGTGTAATTCCAAACGACCCGTGGTTCAGATACGTCGTGTCACTCCGGATATCAAAGTGATGTGTAAATGGAGATGTCGTTGTCATGGTGCTAGGGAGTTGCTGCGAGCTCGTCGCGGAGGTACTGCGAAAAACCTCGACGCACTGCAGGAGTTGACTTCTTGAGATGAACCTTGATGTCAGTATCGTGCAGCGATTTGCCACCATGGTCAAGTAGTTCAGCGACATGAGCGGCGACTGGCGTGTCATATCCCTTTAATGCACGGAACAAAGCGGATAGGGTGTTGTGCTCATCGATTAGTAAATGGGCATATTCCTTGGCACAAGCAAAATGGTCATCACGATCGACGTCTAGATAGATCACACCGGTGGACCCAATGGTGTATGGATCAAAGTGTCTTGATGTAGGTTGATAGGGCTTAGCGGTGGGCCAGTGCAGTGCAGCAACTCCGTCGCCGCGAGCAATAGCGACGATGAAACAGTCGTGCCTTAATCGCGATAAGTCGACTTTTCCGCTCCATTTTATGCCAGGTTGCTTTCCGTCAGAGATCGTGATTGATTTGAAGAGATCGCCGTTAGCATAGACGTCAAGTTGTCGTGCGGTGACCCAAGATGGTCCCTGTACTTTAATGTCCGCAATTAGGCGATCTTTTCCAGAAGTAATTTCGCCTGGGCCAAACCGTTTGTTGATGAGCATGGTTGTAAGTAGTCCATAGCTTAGGTTGGTTTTGCCAGTGGTAAATGCGTTGACGGCGCTTTTGACGTTGATGTTGCCGACGTCGCTGTCGTCACAATAGATGTAGGTTCGAGCTTGGCCGATGAAATGCCGCGCGACATCGTGTGAGTCGCTGCAGCCAACTCCAGTTACCGAAAGTCCGCGGTTAAGCAATCCGAACCAGTCGCGGTAAAGTTGCATGGCGTCGGTTTGGATGGCTCCGGAATTTACCAGTTCCATGGCGGTCGCTGGAAATTCCCAGCCATATTGACTGCGGCCAGTCACGTGGTTGTGCCGTGAGGGTGAGAAGGGAGTGATTCCACCGTGCACGTCGCGGGCGTGGTTTAAGATGATCGCACTGGCTCCTGTTTTGTCGCGTATCGAGGCGGCGATTTCCGTCCATGTTTCTAGCGTGTGATTGGGTAGGGGGGCGCCGTTTGCAACGGGAAAGATATTGAAGTGCCCGACGCGAGTGGTCACTTCGTTACCTATCACGGGTGTGTAGTATTGATTCAGCCCAAGTTGATTGACTAACGGAGCGTAGTTGATGTGCAGGTTGTGGTCGGTGGCGATCGGTAGTTCGATCCCTTCGCCAGCAACCGTTACAAGCCGCTCATTCAAGGTGGCGTCGCCGTGCCGCGAATAGGTAAAGGTGTGAACGTGAGTGTCGCAGGCGACCATACCTGCAGTGTCCACTTCACGTCGAATGGTCAAATGGTGCTGGGGTGGTTCTGTGGTCGTGTTCGCCGCAGTGGTATCAACTCTTACCGAGTCAATGCTCCACTCCATTCCTCGTCCGGCATAGATTGTGTACTTGCCGGGCGGTACTTTGACCCTAACCTTACCCGTGCTGCTGTAGATAACACCTTCACGCACGGCTGTCGTGTCAGTTGATTCGTTACCAGTGCTCGCCAAACAGCCACGGTTGTTGAGAATTGTCAGACGACAGGGTGTGCCCTGATTCGTTGCGACGTCGGTGACCTGGATTGATATCTCGCGTTGTGACAAATGTTCCTGCTTGGAGACATTGTAAAAACGGAGATAGCCAAAATAGATGTCATCGGGGGTTTTGCTCCCGGTTTGGATTAGGGTTAGTTTGTTGCTGCCAAGTTTGATCACGTCCTCGGGTATGTCAAAAAAGACGACCATGCGGTTTTCATCGCGCGGTAGCCTGCCGATGGTCTTGCTGTTTATTGCCAGTGTCCATTGTTGTTTAACGTCGACTTGCTCAAACGAGATGCTGCGAGGAATGTTGTCTTGGTCAACATTAAAAGTGTGGTTCAACGAATCTGATTCGCTTTGAGCAGCGAAGGTATCCCATTCTCGCTCGCCCATACGCAGGTGTACTAGTCTCTCGGCCTGCAGTGTTGATGCGTAGACAAGGGAAAGAGCAATGATCGAAATGTGGAGTAACTGCATAGTAGATGGTTTACTTATTTAACTTCAAATCCGCTGCGTTGTTCACGTGACATTAGTGCAATCGCTTCTTTGTCCTCAGGGAACGTTTCTGTTTGAGGGTCCCATTTGATGGTTCGGCCTAGTCGCTGGGCAATGTTGCCAAGGTGGCAAGTAGTTACGCTGCGGTGTTGACTTTCGACGTCAGATATCGGAGCGTGCCGCGTGGTGATGCAATCAAAGAAGTTGCCCATGTGATTGACAATGGCATCGAGTTTGCCGTTACGCAGTGGGCGGTCTAGATTGTCGTGGGCGTAGTCGTTCCAGTCACTGCGAGCGAGCGGGTTGGTGGCTAACGCCTCTACAGGTTTACCCGTGAGTGTGCCTCGATTGACGAAGATACGACCCGCGGTGCCGGTGAACATAATTCCATTGCGGCCGCTATCGGAGACCGTCATGACAACATCATTGGCATATTTATAGGTGGTGTGGAAATCGATCGCAACATCGTAGCTATCGCTGCCCGTGGTTGGATATTTTGCGGTGGCGTTGATCTCTACCGGCAGCGAGTTGATACCCCATTGAGCGATGTCGAGGTGATGGGCGCCCCAGTCGGTCATTTGTCCGCCGGAGTAGTCGTACCACCAGCGAAACGTGTAATGGGCGCGTTCGGGGATGTAGTCGTAGTCGGGGGTTTGCCCTTTCCAGAGGTTCCAGTTGAAATGCTTGGGAACCTTGAATTGCTCAAAGGGGCCGCCAACTTTGTTCTTACCGAGGACGACGTCAACGTTGGTGAGTTTGCCAAGTCGTCCGGCGCGGATTAGTTCAATGGCGAGTCGAAAACGCGAGTCGCTACGTTGCCACGAGCCGACTTGGAGGACTTTGTTTGTGTCTTTTACGACTGAGCGGAGAAATTTACCTTCGTCGATGGTCAGCGACAACGGTTTTTCGACATAGACGTCTTTGCCGGCGCGGAGGGCGTCAGCCGCCATTTGTACGTGCCAATGATCAGGGACGCCGATGAGCACAACGTCTAGATTGGCACCGGCGAGCATGTCGACATAGTTTTCGTAGATGCGGGGGGTGCTGCCAAACGCGGCGCGGGCTTGTTCGCGTACATGTTGATCAACATCACATAGAGCTACGATGTCTCCATAGCGTTGGGCTTTCTCGGTAATGACAGAGCCCTGGTAACGCAATCCGATCGCGCCGACTCGTAATCGCGAGTTGGGGCTTTGAGGTTTTCCGTCCTGAGCAGCAGCGGCCGAATGAAATCCTGTGCCCGCAATGGAGGCGGCAGTGATGGCTGTTTGTAGAAACGTTCGTCGCGTTGTTTGGTTGTTATGCATGGGTTGTATTGTAATATACCGCGTGTTGGGTATCTATCCATTGATGATTGCAATACGCACGCGTAGGGATCCCGCCCTGAGTTGTTCATTTCTTATCGTTGGCTATCACCGAGGACCCGCATGACGTTGCCACCGATGATTTTGCGGATGTCTTCGTCGCTGTGGCCTCGTTGTACTAGTCCGACGGTGAATAGTGGCCAGTTGGTCCAGGCCATGCTGCCTGACATGATGGATGTGGTGGGAAAGGGGTCGTCGGGCCAGAGCGAACGGAAATCTTTGCGGCGGCGGCCGCGTGATGGAATCTTACGCCGTTCGGTTGCGTCGTTTTGGGACGTGTAGGCAACGTCGGTACCGATGGCGACGTGTTCTGCACCGAATTTCTCGACTATGTAGTCCACGTGATTTAGGAGTTGGTTGAGATCGCCGCTGCCGCGGAGGAAACGAGAAATACAACATACTCCTAGATATCCACCGCTATCGGCAATCGCTCGGATGACTTCATCTGGTTTGCTGCGAATATGAGGGTGGATGGCTGCGACAGTGCTGTGACTCGCTACGACCGGTTTACTCGAGGATTTTGCGGCTTCGAGACTTGTTTGCCATCCCGAGTGAGCACAATCAGGAATCACGCCAACTCGGTTCATTTCTGCAATGGCACTGTGGCCAAAGTCGGAAAGACCAGCATTTGCTTTTTCGGCACAGCCGTCACCGATCATATTGCGGCGCTGGTAGGTGAGGTGCATCATGCGTATTCCGAGTTGGTAGAATATCTTGACGTAACGGAGTTCGTCTTGGACCGAGACCCATTGTTGAGTGAGAGGTACTCCGTTGCCGGTGAAGCAGAGGCTATGGCGGTTTTCTTTCTTGGCTTGGAGGATGTCTCCGGGAGTGACCGCTTTGGACACGAAGCCCCGCATTAGGTCGGTTACGTAGGTAAAGCGTGCGAGTCGTTTGAGGAGTCGCAGGGGGTCTTGTCCTTCTTCACCAGCGTTTTGAAAAATACATGTTACGCCGCTAGCACGCCAGGCATCACGGTATTCTTGTTGTTCCACGGCGTTGGTGACATAGCGCGTCATACCGGCATCTTCGCGCAAATCGTCTATTTCGGCCGAGGAAGCACCAGCTTCAATGGCGGATTTTATGACGTCGCCGTCGACTGCCGCGCGTGGTGAGAAACCGTAGGAGTCGAATACAATGGCGTCTGCGTGCAGTTCTAGACCGTGCTGCAGGTCGCGATCGTTGGGTTTGAGCGTTTCTATGGCGGCAGACCGATAGTCGGAAATCTTGGGATTGAGTCGTTGTGTGAGTCGTTCAACACCAGGGGGGGCTGCCGTTGCACTGGAATTACCGAGCGCGAGAGCTGTTGCGGCCGAGGCTGTTTGCAGGAAGTGGCGACGGGTTTGGTGGGGTTTAGGATTTTTCATAGTATTCGCATTCTACGGTTTTTCGGATTGCCGTGCTGAAGGTGTATTCGCATTCAAAAAATTTAGTTGGGAATTCGAGTGGGGAAGCGTATTCATGGGGATTAACGCATGCAGACAATTCGATATTTAATTTCAAAACTTTGAATAAAGTTGTTGACTACGGGGTCCTGATTCAGATACCTTGAATTAACTGTCTTATTTATATTGCCCAGACTACCGAGCCTCTTTCTCGGCGGGCTGAAATTAGAATTCACTTATTGTTAATTACAAGGTATTCGTCGCATCATGTTTAATCTCTTCGGTCGAACCAAGCAGAGTCGAAAAGCACGTCGTTCTAACCCAAATACACCCAAACTCGCCAAGCGACAGCTATTCCTGGAGTCGCTGGAAGATCGACGATTACTCGCCGCAGATCTGAGTATTGTGGCCTTTCATGTCGATGGTGGCGCGGCGGTTCCGGCAGCCACTTTTGGGGGTACTGTCTTGAACGAGGGTCAGGTAGTGACTGTTGACCTTCAGATTGACGATCAGACTACAATAGGTGTATTTGGCGAGCCGTTAACAGTTCCTGCAGTTGCTTCACTTACCGTCAGCAGGCTTTCGGGACTACCGGCATTGGTTTCGTCGGACACTGTCCTGGATACTCCTCCCGCAGTAGCTGATCCAGACATCTCTTGGAATGCTGGTACAGGTTCACTTACGATCGCTGCGGGGTTTAATGACACCGCTTCTCTTTTAGGGGCATTTCAATTCACTGTAGTGAACGATACGGTTATTGAAGGAGTTGAGCAATTTCAACTTAATTTCTCGGTCGACGCAGCGAATACAATTTCTGCTCCAACTAGTTTTAATTATGATATTCAAGATGACGATGTGGCAACTATCTCTGTTCATCTAACTGGCGGTGCGTCCGCATTGACGGTCAGTGGCGTAGAATTGGCATTGGGTACTCAGCAAATTGGTTTTCAGCTAAATGGTGCATTTGATCGTGTGCTGACAGGCGATATCGCAGTAACGCTAGGTTCAGCAGTTCCTGTAACGGGTGGTCTTGTACCTGGAGAGGACTATGAAGTTACTGTCGCCGGTGGGTTTTCCGCTCAATTGGATGGATCCGGTTTTTTGCCAGCAAGTATCGTTATTCAGGATGATACCGTTGTTGAGGAAGACCAATCGTTTACGGTAAATTTACAAAATCTGCTGCTTGGGGGTGTCGCATTGACCGCAGCAGAGTTGGGTGCAATTACTTCGATAGAAGTCGCCACCATCACCATTGAAAATGACGATAGTGCCACGATTACCTTACGCGATAAAACAACTGGCAATGCAACGTCAGCCAGCGTAGCTGAAGATGGCGCGACGACGGTTGTTGAGTGGGACATATCTGCTCCGATTGAACTCGATGCGGGAACCGCCGCAGCGACGTTTACACACGCTGGATCCGGTGCTTTTCCTGCCACGGAAGCGGTAACCGGCAACGTCGGTGACAATGACTACGATTTCACCTCGATCGGTGTTACTCTTGCTGGTGGTATTGCCGCCGGGCAGGTTGATGCAGCGTCATTCACCACAGTCACGGATAGTACCGTTGAACAAGACGAAACACTAGATATATCCGGTAACACCATCCCTGCCGAACTACAAGCGTTTGTCACCGCCGGTGACGTCAGTATTGTAGATGACGTGACCTATACCATTACCAACGATGATAGTGCCACGATTACACTACGCGATGTGACGACTGGCAATGCAACGGCAGCGACCGTAGCTGAAGATGGTGCGACGACGGTTGTTGAGTGGGACATATCTGCTGCGATCCAACTCGATGCGGGAACCGCCGCAGCGACGTTTACACACGCTGGATCCGGTGCTTTTCCTGCCACGGAAGCGGTAACCG
>DTSG01000150.1:0-13599 GCA_012965455.1 Planctomycetaceae bacterium
CAGATTTAGATTTACAACAGGTGCCACCAATTCTGGAGTGCTGCTGGTCGAGTCAGTGTCAGCATCACCGCAACCGGTTACGCCGACTAACCCTAGTAGTAATGCCACAGCAACGCAGAGCACTAATGGTTTGTTTGTTGATAAACACTTCATCGTCGTTCACCTCTATCATCTCTCTATATTCGCTTGAGTGTATGCCAACGCGATCACCGACTACACTAAGACTCAACAACCATGCACCGCGGGTTATGTTGGTTGTATCGCTTGCACTATCGCGGACGATACAGACTAAACTTGTGCGCTAAGTCTCGCAAATACTGGTACTTCCCGTCAATCCTGAATCACCGGACCCCCAAACCCAATAAATACGAGGAAAGTTATTTATTAGGTGAAGATTTTTTATTTTTTGCTGCGATAATACGTTTATAAGTTGTGCAATGTGACGTGCAATGTACCCATTTTTATTTGAATAGTCGTCGATTGGAGACAAAACTATGAAACGTTTTTTGACAGGCGGAATCGCCTTCGTATTGGTGCTGACGTTCGTTGTCAGCGGTTCATTGGTTGCTCAAGAAGAAGTTAACAAAAAGCTTTTGAAAATTGAATTGCCATCTCTTAAAATTCGCAAACCAGCTTGCTGTGATACCGATGCTGAGAAAGCAGTCTGCGAAATATGCTCAAGCAAAAAAACCGGAGCGTTCGCAGCTCTTAAGAGCATTTCACTAAAAAACGCGTGTGAAGATTGCACTCGCAAAGAAAAATGTGCAAAGTGTGCAGCAGCAGCAGCTGACAAAAAAACTGTTGTTAAAGACAAAATCGCCGCGACAACCGACAAAGCAAAGAAAACTGTCGGGAAGCTTCGTGATCGCGTTAAAGAAGCTGTCAAACGAGACAAAGCTGAAAAGTAGACCTTACGTCGCTACAGCATTGTAGACAAATTAAAAAACGCTTGTCAGGGGTTTCCCGTGACGAGCGTTTTTTGCTGGGCCCCAAACCCATTAACCGAGGAACGCTGCTTTGAGCTTCTCGATGTAGATTGGGGATTGCGTGCGGGGGTCTTGTTTTTCTTCATACTCCAGCACAATGTAACCACGATAGGCGGCATCTTTGAGGATCTTTGCCAATCGATTAAAATCTGCTGGCTGGCTTTCTCGGGCAGAATTACGGGTAACAACTTTCACCTGCACGTTCATGGCGTAGGGTGCGATCTGCTCAATTTCATCGTAGCAATTGTCACTGGAAAAATTTCCCGTGTCCAAATTAACGGTAAACCAGGGGCTCTGCACGTCATTGATAAATTGCAACAATCCCTTGGCAGTCGCTGTCGGACCACCGTGATTCTCTAATGCCAAGAATACGCCCTTGCTACCCGCGTAATCACAACATTCTTCAATCGCCGAAACCATCAACTTGTGTGACACCACCTCATCGCGTCCTTGTTTGTGATGACCCGCAAAAATCCGAATCACTGGCGCCGACATTGCCGCGGCATGGTCCACCCACGTTTTGACATGTTGAATCTGAGTTGCCCGTTTTGGATCGTCTGCACCGTGGCCAAAATCATTGCCGACTGCCGTCCCAGAAACATCCAGCCCCAGCGTGAAGCAATGCTTTTTCAGCGACGCTAAATAAGCAGGTGTCACATCCTTGGGAAAATAGTACGACGTCAATTCCGTTCCTTCGAGCCCGAACTTGGCACAATCTGAAATAAAGTCGTGCATGGACATTTGCGGTTTGTCACCGCTCAGGAGCGACCGATAACTGTAGGCTGCTAGCGAGAATTTAAACTTCGGTTGACCCGTCCGTTTAACAGGGTCAATTGCCGAGGCCACTGGAGCAGCGGCGCCCGCTATGGCCATAGTCGCTGCAGTGCTCTGTACAAAACGGCGACGAGTTATTTTTTGTGGCGAAGCTTCAATATGCGCGGACTGTTGGCAATTGTTATTTTTCATGGCGAACCTATGATGGCGATTAGTTGATTATGTGAATGAAACAGGAAAGTAACGGGATCGGTATTTGTACTCCTATTTTAGCGGAGATCAGATTAGGACGTGAACCACTGCTGGATTTTTTCCCAAGGCTGTGTATTGGCTACATTGGCAGCCGTTAATCCACCTCGACGAGCCTGCACGATACCATATTGCATGACGTCCAAACCAGCAACACTGTGAGCATCGCTACTAATGACAAGCGGGATCTCTCGTTTGCGCGCGGCGGCGCAGTGCACATCATGTAAATCGAGTCTCGCGGGGTTGGCATTGAGTTCCAGCATTTTTCGATTATCTTGCGCTGCTTGAAACACGGCATCCATATCGACCTGATATGCTTCGCGTCGGTTAATAAGGCGGCCAGTGGGATGTGCAATGATCTTCACGTGCGGATTCTCCAGCGCCCCCACAATCCGATCCGTAATCTGCTCGCGTGATTGTTTCTGTCCAAAATGGACCGAAGCAATTACCCAATCGGCCAACGCCAGGACTTCATCCGGCAAATCCATCCCTCCCGCTTCCAGAATGTCGCACTCAATTCCCTTGAGCACACGAAAATCGTCTTCGATCGTTTCGTTAAACCGATCGACCTCTTCCCATTGCTGCACCACGCGTTCGGCCGTTAACCCCCGCGCTATCGAGACACGCTGAGAGTGGTCCGTAATGGCAATATACTGTAAGCCTCGCTCTCGCGCCGCTGCCACCATTTCAGCAATCGTTGCTTTACCGTCAGTGGCTGTTGTATGCATGTGCAAGTCGCCCTGAATCTCGCTTAATTCAATCAATTCCGGCAAGGCACCCTGCTCTGCCCACTGAAACTCTTCCCGCGCCTCGCGCATCTCCGCAGCAAAGTGGGGTAAGCCCAACACCTCATAAACTTCTTGCTCGGTCGCTCCCGCCACCTGTATTTCTTCATCACCGTCAACTTTAAAGACGCCATATTCGTTGACCTTCATGCCCAGTTGTTTGGCGTGACCACGAACAGCAACGTTATGATCTTTAGAACCTGTAAAATACTGCCAAGCAGCTCCAAAGGACTCCTGCTGCACAACTCGCAAATCTACTTGGAAACTATTAAGCACGCGAATCGACATTTTCGTATCACCCCGCACCAGCGTCTGTTCCCATTCCGGGAACTCGGCAAAACAGTCCATCACATCAGCTGGCTTCGTGGAGATGACCAAGAGGTCCAGATCGCCCACTGTTTCACGCCCGCGACGGTAACTTCCAGCCAGCTCAATCCGCTCAACCGCGGGACATGCGCGCAAATGTTCGAGCAACGTCTGGGCAAGTTTGTCTGCGGACGCCCAACGAATACGCGAATTAGCAGCAGCAGCGATTGCAATACCGTCGAGAATCGATTGCTCCGTTTTGGCAGCGAACCCCTTCAGCTCTTGCACTTGGCCGTCTTCACAGGCAGCTTGAAGTTGGTCGAGAGTCTGAATACTTAATGTCTGATACAGTGCGGCAGCTTTCTTGGGACCCAAGCCAGGAATTCGCAGTAAGTCCAACACGCTCACTGGAATCACTTCAAGTAATTCGTCAATCTCAGCGATGTTATCTAACTCAATTAACTGCGTTATCTTCTCGGCAACACCTTTGCCTATTCCTTGAATAGCTGTGATCTTGCTCGGATCGTTGTGCACCATGGTAGTAAACGAATCAGGGAAATCCTTGATGACTCGAGCACCATTTCGATAGGCACGAATCTTAAATGAATTCGCGCCGCTGAATTCCAACAAATCCGCTAGCTTGCCAATTTCCGTGGCAATCGCAACATTATCTAAATCCATTTCCTTTTTCCCTAACAGAGATTCGTTGAACTTGGGTGACAGCGATTATAGGCTATTGCATTAGATTTGTGGCTACGGGGTCAGAAACGTCAACTTCTTCGTAAAACCGCTGGATCTGTGGCAAGCGCATGTACCGCCACATCGAAAAACAAAAAAAAACGAACAAATATTTTATTTTCTTTCAACCTCACCTCAAAACTGTGACCTACCTTTGTTTCAGATGGTGAGAGTGTGTCTTTACTCGGCAGTTTAGGCATTTCGCTGTAAAACAAACGCGGGAGTTTGTTTGCAGCTGCTCACTATTCAAAACTATTAAACCAAGTGAAAACTTGATTCCAGCATGTCCTAAAAGGTGGGTAAGAGCACCAAAATTGGGACGACACGCAGCGTTATCGTTATATTCGATGTGAACACTAAATTGCATCAAATTAGCAGTGTAAAGTGAAGAACTTTTACCACAATACACCGACAGTGATTACACTGAGTGTTGGCGGAATTTATTCCTATTATGTGTTTAATTCATCGCTACTTTCCCCCGCTACACAGCGAGTCAGAGTGGCATGAGCACAACACATAATTAACGCGAAGAGAGAGAGAAGTAGAATGAATATTTGCATCAACAAAAGCATATTAATGAAACAGAGTCTCGCTGCCCTAGCGGTCATGCTGCTCTGTACAACAAGCGTCTCAGCAGACATTTTTGATATTATCGCTGGCCGCCAACCAATTTTGCCAGTGTACACGGCTCCGGCAGCCAAAGAAGCGGATCGAGTTGAAGTCAAGAAGCCAATTAAGACTGGCCACGAAGTCATCAACCCGTTGACTCCCTTTTTCCCTCGCCAAGTTGTTGTGAGTTACAAGTTAGAAACACACTACGAAACCAAGTGGGTTAAGATCCCAACCACACTTTACCTACCAGCGGTTGATCTACACGCTCGTCCCGGTCAATCGATTTTGTTCAAACCTGTGGAAACATACACTTGGAGATTACGCCAAGTACCTGTGCAATCGTATCGTCCTGTGCTAGAAGATTCGCCAAAAAACATTTTTTCACGAGCTTACATTCCACGACTAAGCGATATCCTCGAACCGATCTTCCCCCGTTGTGATACATCGACGGCAGCGAAATCACCACCTAGCCCCTATTACGATGGCAGCAATCAGCCCGATCTTCCGGCAACGTCAAATGGAAACAACGACAATGTTGTTCCGGTGGAACCTGCTGATCAACGCCCAGCGCTGGATCCTGAAGTTTTGCGACAACCGGGAACAACACCAAACGCTGCAGTAGAAACTCGCAAGGTCGAAATACCTGAGGATGATACTAAAGCGGAAGGTGAATCTGTCTTAAAAAAACCCATCATCACTCCCGCTGAAGAACCAGCGGCAGATGATACGGACAAGACAGACGAGGAAGCACGGGATCCGAATCAACCAATTCCAGATCCTGCGGTCGAGGAAGCCAAACCGGAAACCAATACGGTTGCACCCGAGTTGGTAAATCCACTTGATCGTACCGTGCACATCACAATCCCACAGATGGCTCCAGTCTTTGTGGGTTCGACGGTCAGCACGACTCCACCAGTTCGCCCGGTCACCGTTATCTTAGACGACGAAGGTTGGATTCCTCTTAAATAGTCAGCAACAATATAATCTCTCTGTGCATTCTGTTTAGAGTGCATAGCGATTCGCGTTGCCACTTTTGATTAAGCCAATCAAAAGTGGCATTTTTTATTGTGAAGATGTTCTCTGCCCAGTCGCGATCCGCTGCTCATATAAGTCATAGCAAGCAAACAACAATTCGCGCACGTTATTGCCAAAGCGCTGGTACAACTCACGAACATCACTCGCGGAAACGACTTCATCTGCCTCTTGGGCTTGCTGCAAACTATGCACTAGTTTAAGCACCAGCGTCTCTGTTGCTGCCAGATGCACTAGGCAAGGTAAGCCTTGGGTTTGGTGGCAAGCAATAGTGAGAGCGAGAGCGTGTTTTTCCGAGTAACGAATAATCCGCCGTCGCGTCCACCAACTAAGTTGCTCAAAACCGTCAACGAACAATACATCAGATTCGCGCAACAGCAGCTTAACTTCAGCAAATTTCAGCGGCGGACCGTCATGCGGAAACTCACCACACGCGTAAGCCAAGTGGTTTGAGATTGATTGTTGATCAAGGTGAGATTGCAGAGCTCGGAGCAGGCTCGATTTCCCTACCCCATGCGCGCCGAGAATCTCACAACGCGGAGTATCTTTCACGATTTGAGCGGCTAATTCACTGACAGAGGTAAACCCATTTGGTAGGAACGTCATCTGGCCCGGCTTAGTCCACCGCGTTTCAAATGGATTTACCGAGACTCTCACGCTGGCTTGATTACGGTCCACTTCTCAACTCTGTAGCAAAGGAAGGCGATGCAGTTGAAATCCCTGATCATGAATATATTCACGCAAATTTGGACCATCTCGCTGAATTAATATGCGCACCCGCACACACCACTGAATCTTCAGATTTGTGCCTTCGTAGCTAAACGGGCTGTTAGGCAAAGTTGTCGTAAAGTGCGTCAATACTCGTAAATCGGGTTGATCGAGGTGTCGAGATTTACGGGTCTCTCGCTGGTAGTAATGAATGCCTTGATCCTCGTCACCTTTACCACTTGTGTACCACAACACGGCAGCCTCGACCGCATGCATCTCCTCGCTTTCAACGGCATCAATTTGATATTCACATTCGAGGATGTCGCCGGATTGGTATTCGCGGTCTGCGAGGTCCAAACGAATGCTAATTAATGGGTCAAACTGCATGAGCATCTCCGCTGGAATTGTTCACATCATCTGCATCCTCAAACAGTGGATGCACAACCAATGAAAACCCACGGCGAATTTCCGCGTAATCTCGATATCGCCCAACGGAGACAATTCGCCATTGTAGACAATTAAAACTTGACTGAAACGAATGCATTGCGTCCGGCGGAATGGTTACGGTAAATGTCTCCGCGAGCGGCGCCTTGGAAGTAATCTCAAATCGTCGCTGCACAAACACCTGCTCGCGAAGTATCTCAAGCGTTTCAGTCCGCACATCCGTTCCTTGGTGATAACTCGTAACCTCTTCACAAACCAAAAACAATCGCAACGAACGCACATACAATGCACCGCCTTGGGAAATGGCGACGTCAATAGTTTGCCCAGGGTAAATCGGTTGATGCGACACTTCAACTTTTAACGGATCAATATTAATTTGGTTCTTCAATTCGCGTGCTAGCATGCGACCAGACCAAACAGCGAATCCGATCGACGGCAACAGAGATAACGTCGGTAACCACCAACTCCAACCACTGTGATTGGTCGTGCGATATTGATTAATGCTGTAGCCTACTAAAAAAAACGAGACCATGGTCCAAGTTGCAAAGAACGCAATAACCGATATGATTTCAATTGGTTTTCCAGTTGTTACCGGTAACCGCCACGGCTGCGTATTGCCAGGACTCATTAACAACGTATCAATGATCGGTACATTAGGCAGTCGCCGAGCCGCCTTGCTTTTTTGCGTAAGATCAAAACGATGCGCGTTTTGTATTAGTGAAAACCGCAAACCATCACCCACTCGGCTGCCAAGCAGCCCCGTAACAAGCCCCTGAATTCCAAATCCAATAAATGACAGAATCACAATTCCCAACAGCCAACTGGCAACACCACCGGGCAGGTTCAATAAGAAGAACACACCTGAAATCAAACCCAACAACAATAGCGTCAGACTAAACGCGACATTACCAATGACTCCGAATTTCGAAGATACGCTATGACGACTACCCCGCTTTTTTCCAAGAATTCTGATAAGTTGGCGCGACAAAATTAGATTCGATTCAACAGAAGGAAGTAGTATGGTGATTGAAAATTAATGAGTGAATATACCAAAAACCTATCCGAAATTCAATTTGTGATAATTCGTGGTTGGATGTTACCCACCAACGCCCTCCACAAAACTAAGGTAATTTCAAGGCCGTAAGTTTACCCTGGTTGCCTTGGTTATTACGAAAGTAAAAATAGCCGTTGGACAAAGCCGGAAAACAACGGGTTGTGGAAGCACTAACTTTAGCTCGAGCGACTTCCTCGTACTGCGACGAATTTGCTTTTACTAAAACTAATTCTCCCGCTGTGTTGAGTGCAAGAAACTTGTCTTTTACTAAAATCGTATGGGCAACTCCAAAATTAGCCTTCTCCCACTGCACTTTACCAGTGGCCATGTCAATGCAACGTAGTGCTGCCACTCCAATATCTTCGCGACCATGGATGCCGAACAAATGGCCGTCATGTGGTAGCGGAGTTGTGTATTGGCTCGACAAGATATCATCACCGGACCATTGAATCTCAAAGTTCTTTCCGTCCTGTACAAGTTCCAACATGCGAGCGCCGATTCGATAACTAGCGGTCAGAAACACATGGTTGCCGATCGCCACTGGTGTTGCGCCGTTAACGGTTGGCCCTTGTTTGCCAAATGGCGTGCTGAATAATAATTTCCCAGTCACTGGGTTCAAAGCAATGGCTTGCATCCGAGTAAGAAACAAAGCGTAGTTTGTCCCACCAATGGAAAGGACGGTTGGCGAAGAGTAACTCGCTTTCTCAGCCGTGGCTTCCCAGACTGTCTTTCCGGATTGTATATCCAGTCCGACAATTCCCACCTTGATGCCACCGACGTTGACTAGTACATGATCCTTCATCACCAATAGACCACTACCCGCACCAAAATATCCATCAGGTGCTTGGTAATCTTGTCCGAGAGTGCGACTCCATTTCGGTTTACCCGTGGCCAAGTCTAAGCAGTGCAAGTCAGATGCGGCGCCAAACACAAACACGAGGTTGCCGGCAACAAGCGGAGTAGCGCGCGGACCCGAGTCGGGGTTAAAGCCACCTCGATAATACGCTTTGAAATCCTGGCTCCAAATGACTTTACCTGATCTAGCGTCCAGTGCCTCAACACGCTCACTATCATCGACGCGATGAAAGACAATCACCTTCGTTCCCACCACAATCGGGCCTGCAAACCCACTGCCCAAAGTGTGGCTCCAAGCAGTCACCGGACCACTTGCCGGCCAAGCCTGTAAGGGTTTCTCTTGTTGCGCGATGCCGTTGCGACTTGGACCTAAGCCCTGTGGCCAATCTCCACCCCAAAGAAAGGAACAAGAAGTGCAAACTAAAAAGAATGTTGCTAGGTATCCACAAGGAATTTTGATATGTCGTTGCATTATTATTTGTCCGGTGAAATGATCTCAGTCTCACCTATTATTTTACTGCACTTCGCGAAGCAATGAAAAGCGCAAATAAAAAGGACTCCGATGAATGATTGACCATCGGAGCCCTAGGGTTAATTGTTTTACGGCTAAATAAGGACTTGCTTAACTATACAGCGACAGCTGAATTGGTACGGAAGAAACCGATTGCCTCAAGGGCATCGTATACTTCCTCTAAAGTCTTACCACCAAAATTTGAAATACTTAACAGATCTGCTGGTGTTGCATGCAGCAGGTCTTTTACCGAGAAGATTCCTTTTTCTTCTAAGCAATTGGTCGTACGAACTGTAAGACCAATTTCTGCTGTGCTAAGTTCCAAACGTTGCTTTAAGCTACGACGCTGCTCTTCCACAGCACTTAACGGAATGCGTGTCATGGACTCCCTCCCAAAAAAACGCGAGTTTAATAATTGACCATCCTTGGTCAGTACACGCTTTTACATCGAAGCGCGAAGCACAAATCATACAGGACTGGCACTTAAATGACAAAACAATTCTGGAAAAACTTTGACAAAGTGCTAGCACTGTATAAATCAAATTGACCAATACGATAGGCGAATATTTTTCACAACCTACGCGTTTCCCAAATCAAGTACTCCATGACGCCGCTCTGTCACTCGCCTACTCACGCAATTCGCCGAGTTCTTCTATAATGATCACTACTAATGAACGAACACTATGAGGATTCTCACACGTCATCATGTCTGAAGACATACTCGCATCGCTCACCGAGGTTCAGCGCCAAGCAGCGTCTCATATCGACGGTCCGCTATTAATGATCGCCGGTCCCGGTAGCGGTAAGACTCGAGTTGTCACGCATCGCATTGCCTACATGATCTCCCAAGGCGTGAATCCTTACAACATCCTAGCGCTGACGTTCACGAACAAAGCAGCCCAAGAAATGCGACTTCGCATCGAGCGCCTGGTTTCCGCTCCAGGTTATTGGATGGGGACCTTTCACGGTTTCTGTGCACGCTTATTGCGACAACACGGAAACCTCGTCGGGCTGGCAGAAAACTTTACCATTCTCGACAGCAAAGATTCCAAGCAAGCGCTCAAGCGCGCAATCGATACGGCTAACATCCAGTTAACCCACACATCGGCCGATTCAATCGCCTGGGAAATCAGCAATGCGAAAAGCAACTTGCTGACTCCCGAAGATTACCAAACGAGTAGCGCTAATAGTTATAGCGCTCTTACGGACGTGACTCGAAAAGCCTACCCCGCCTATAAACAATATCTTCTGCAAAGCAACTCCGTCGACTTCGACGATCTCTTGTTGCACGTTGCCGTGATGCTGCGGGACAATCCCGAGCTACGCGCTCAACTTGACGACCGCTATCGCTATATCATGGTCGACGAATATCAAGATACCAATCTCGCTCAATACGCCATCGTCCGCGCTCTGTGCCTTAACAACCAAAACCTATCCGTCACCGGCGACCCCGACCAATCAATCTATGCTTGGCGCGGGGCAAACATATCCAACATTCGCGAATTTGAAAAAGACTATCCCCATGCCAAGGTCGTTCATCTAGAACAAAATTATCGCAGCACTGGGAAAATACTCAGTACCGCTGATGAACTCATCGCCCACAACCGCCATCGCAAACCCAAAAAGTTATTCACCGATAACGCCGCCGGTGAACCAGTACGACTAGTTTGTTTTGGGCACCCCAATGACGAAGCTGCAGCTATCGCTCAACGAATTGCAGCCGAAGTCAAACGCGGAGAACGAGACTACAAAGACTTCGCTATCTTTTTTCGAGTGAACGCCTTCTCGCGACCATTGGAGCGAGCACTGCGTAACCAAACCCCTAAAATACCCTTCCAGATTGTCCGTGGCTTGGAATTTCTCAAACGTAAAGAAGTCAAGGACATCATTGCCTACCTCCACCTAGTCAACAACCCAGCGAATAACGTCGCTTTTGAACGCATTGTAAATATGCCGCCGCGTGGAATCGGTAAGACCACTCTGCAGCACCTCCGCAACCACGCCGAGCGATATCAATTGACGATGCTCCAAGCGTGTCGGGAAGCGGGAATGATCGAAACACTTTCTAAACGCGCTGCCGCTGCGATTAGTCGCTTCGTAACTCTAATCGATGTCTTCACCACCTCGGTCCATCTACCACTGGGTGACCTAATTATCGAAATTGTCGATAACTGCGGGTTCACTACTTACCTCGAAAAAATCGATGCGAAAACCGGGGAAGATCGCAGTGCAAATGTGGATGAATTAATCAACGAAGCCCGTGAATTCCAACAGCATTTTGACGAAGATGAAGCCGAAAACGTAGACCAAGACGACACAGCGATTACGCAAAACCAAACCGACCTGGAAGCATTCCTCGAACAAGTAGCGCTCGTTAGCGAAGTCGATGGGCTCGACCAAGACACCAATAAAGTCCTGATGATGAGTCTACATGCAGCCAAAGGATTAGAATTCCCCTCGGTTTTCATCGTCGGCGTAGAACACGGAATATTACCCCACGAACGCAGCATGGACGACGACACATCACTCGAAGAAGAACGACGCCTGCTGTTTGTCGGAATCACTCGAGCTGAGCAGCAATTACAAATCAGTTATAGTCAGCGCCGCACCTTTCGTGGACAAACGCGAATCGCATCACCAAGCCAGTTCCTTTATGAACTTCCCCGTGATGATATGCAATGCACCCTCCCTGCCGGCGGACTCGCATCGATCGGCAACCACCCCAATAGCGATTTTGAACCCACCGCTGATTATTTTGAGCATCCAGATCAGTCCGAACATGACGCCTTGGCGACCGAAGAAATTGAAGCCAAACTCCAACAAGCCCAATCAATTCTGGAGCAGGTCGACGATGACAAGTCACAACAGCGTGCATCCAAAATAGACCATCTCGCTGATGAACTTGCGTCCCTGACCAACATCACAACAGCCTCAGAATTAAAAGCAACAACGGACAGTGAGGGCAGCCAGAACAACACGGCAAAAAAAATTGCGCTGGCAGATTTCAAACAAGGTATGCTCGTCGCCCATCAGCGTTACGGTTCCGGCGTGATCGTGTCGATCTCCGGATCGGGTGACAAGCGCACCGCCACGATAAAGTTTCTTGACCAGCAACAGCGCAAATTCCGCTTGGCATTCGCGCCGCTAATGTACATGGATTCTTAACTTTACACCACAATTAACAACCGCCACTAATGACCGCTCACCAATTCAATAAAATCGCCACTTACCGTAGTCCCGCGGAATTGCGGGCACGCCTGCTCGAGCTAAATATCGATTTGCCCTGTGATGACGAAATTCAAACGACCGCTGGCGGTTCGCCACTAGCTGCACCTATCCAAATTGGAGACTTCCAAGTCGGCAACCGCTGGTGCATCCATCCCATGGAAGGCTGGGACGGCAACACTGACGGCACACCCAGCGACAAGACGTTCCGCCGCTGGAGGCACTTTGGGGAGAGTGGTGCCAAGTTAATCTGGGGAGGCGAAGCAGCCGCGGTGCAACATTCCGGCAGAGCAAACCCCAATCAATTACTGGCAACTCCAGATCACGTAACGGGGCTGCAACAGTTATTGCGGGAATTGACGACAGCTCATGTAGAAAAATTTGGGTCCGTTGACGACTTACTCGTCGGACTGCAACTCACACATTCCGGCCGTTTCTGCCGCCCTAACAACCAAGACCTCGAGCCACGAATAGCATACCATCATCCGTTGCTGGACGATAAATATGGCATCGACCCTCAAGATAACTCCGTACTATGGACCGACGACGAACTAGAAACTCTGATCGATTCGTATGTACAAGCAGCCCAAACCGCCGAGCAGGCGGGGTTTCGATTCGTCGACGTTAAAAGTTGCCATGGTTATCTCTTACACGAGTTTCTAAGTGCCACGAATCGCGCTGGCAACTACGGCGGCGACTTTGCTGGCCGCACTCGATTACTGAAAACAATCATCAGCCGCATTCACGATGCCTGTCCGAACCTACAAATTCTCGTTCGCTTGAGCTTCTTTGACACCATTCCATTTCATCAAGGGGCAAAGTGTGGCGAACCAGTCGATTTCCAATCGTCCTTGCCCTACCAATGCGGATTTGGCTGCGACCGTCAAGATCCAACACAAATCAATCTAACTGAACCAATTCAATTAGCAACCGATCTTAAAGAACTCGGAGTAACCGCTCTTAATCTCTCCTGCGGTAGCCCCTATTACAATCCACACCTACAACGTCCGGCTGCATTTCCCCCTAGCGACGGATACCAACCTCCACATGACCCCTTGTTCGACGTCGTTAAACAGATTCAAGCCGTGCGAGAATGCAAGGCGGCCGTACCGGACATCCCGCTCGTCGGCACGGGTTATTCATATTTGCAGGACTATCTACCCCACGTTGCTCAAGCAGTTATTCGCGCTGGTTGGGTCGATATGGTGGGTCTTGGCAGAATGGTTCTATCCTATTGGAATCTACCGGCCGACACACTACAGACAGGAACCATGCAGCGAAAATTAATCTGTCGCACATTCAGTGATTGCACCACGGCTC
>DTSG01000150.1:13609-14414 GCA_012965455.1 Planctomycetaceae bacterium
GATTATAGGCCGCGTGCGACTGTCCAGACACAGACTTCTCCCGAGCCGGCTCCCCGCAACGCCTTGGCCTCAGGCTGTTATCCGCTGGACCCGTACTACAAACAATCCGCAGAAGCTGGTACGCTCAAGGAACGAAAAAAGAAGTGACCTCGAGTACGCAAGATAATTGTTCCTCTTGAAATTAGACTCCGTTGTTTGAATTTATCTAGGGGCGAATACTGCAACGACGTAATGATGTAACGCGCAGCATGCAATTTCTGACGCAGCGTCTGACTATTCGCGAGGACTTCGCCGAGGCAATCCAAGCTGTATCCAATCAGCAGGGCGTAAGCGTCGACGGAGTTTGGGGTTCCTCCTGCGCGCTAGTCGCCGCTGGCATCTGTAGCGGCACCCAACAGCAAATGCCCGTCAATCTAATCGTATTAGCTCACGACAAAATGGTTGATGACTTCCGCGACGACCTGCTGTTATTTAGCGATCGGCGATCGGTTCATTTCCCTGTAGTCAACAGCGGAAACACACGAGATTCCTATCACAACGATGATGTCCATGGGGACCGCATTCGAGTTCTCAAGAACTTAATGGCCTTTGCTGACATGCCGTTGGCGGAACCGCTGTTGGTGGTGACCAGTATTCAAGCGTTATTACAACCCGTTCCCGAAAAAGAATCGTTGCGGCAAGCAACTCGTACACTCAAAACTGGGCAACGTGTCGACATTGACGAGCTGCAACGCTGGTTTGTTGAAAATGGATATCATGCTGCAAGCGCCATCGAATTGCCTGGTGAGTTTTCGCGACATGGCGC
>DTSG01000151.1 GCA_012965455.1 Planctomycetaceae bacterium
GACGTGCCAACAAACATTGAATTCCAAAGTTCTTCGTTGGCTCCTCATCAATCCCATACATCTTGTATGTGTCTGCTGTCTCCTGCGAAATATCTTGCAATCCTGGCATTTGATTTTGCATACGATATGCAAGTTCGAATGATGCAATCCGTGACTCCAACGCGTCGTCGGTATCTCGTTTTTCTAAGTGCTGGCGATTCACCTGTCCCAAGAAGTCGAGTTCCGCTCGTTGCATTTTAGAGCTAACCCATTTGTTTTCGATAAAATGAATTCGAGCTTCTTCCGCTTTAATACTCGCCGCACCAATTGGCGTGCCTTGATAATGTGCCGGTAAAAACGCGCTCGACCAGGCATTTACGCCACCGTGGCCGAGGGTCGGGCAGATCGTTAAAAAGCCGGGTAGGTTTTGATTTTCACTGCCCAACCCATACATCAACCACGAACCCATCGAAGGCCGCACGAACGTATCGGAGCCAGTGTGTAATTCCAGCAGCGCCGCCCCGTGTCGAGAATTGCTGCCATGAATCGAGTTAATAACACAGAGGTCATCTGCCATTTGTCCTACGTGAGGAAACAGATCTGACACATGTAAACCGCTTTCACCATACTGGCGAAACTTCCAAGGCGATCCGAGTAGGTTTCCTGTAGCACTGGAAACGATACGTGGTTTTTTGCCCGGATACGGTTGGCCATCATGCTTCTGCAACAACGGCTTGTAATCAAACGTATCAACCTGTGAGGGGCCGCCGTGCATGAACATGAAGATGATTCGTTTGGCCCGCGCTGGAAAACGAGCTGATTTCGGTGCCGCGGCTGCTTGACCCGATTCAGCTGCCAATACCCCGTTGTTCATTTGCTCTTGGAGTAATCCTGCTAATGCCAAACTCCCAAAACCAACGCTCGATTGCTGTAACATCGCTCGTCGCGACAGCGGTTGAGTTAGAAAGTTATGACACTGTGAATTGTCTGCCATTATTTTATTTCCTGATCTATAGCTTCCACACTAAGATTCCGTAATTCGGCACTGGAATTGGACAATATTCTTTCCCTAACTCAATCTAGATAAACAAACTCGTTGGCTGCCAACAACACTCGACACAAACCTTGCCAAACAACCAAATCCGCTGCCGTACTTACATCATCGTCCATATCTTCTGTTGATAATTCACGATACCGCTGTAAAAATTGTTTGCACTTATCAACATCCTCCGACGTTGCCACTCGACCATATACAATCTCATGTAAGGCGTTAATCCGTTCTGCATCAGTTCCAATGTCCTCCTGTAGCACGCGTTGTGCTAGCCTACTCGCTTCGTCTTGGACTAATTTACTATTCATCATGAATAACGCTTGCGGCGTCACGACAGTATTCTTTCGTTGGCCTTGAATAACACTGGGGTCGGCGAAATCAAAAGCTATAAACACATTGTACAAAGCACTGCGCAAAATCGGTAAATAAACACTGCGACGATTGTAATCATAGGTACTACGTTTTGAGCCCGTACCCGTGACATAAGCTCGATCCGCGTTGGGCAACAACTGACCATACATTTGCAAATCAATGTTGCCACCAACGGCCAATAAAGCATCCCGCACTTCCTCGGCGTCAAGCCGCCGACGATTGAATCTCCACCACAATCGATTTTCAGGATCCTTGGTATTGGCTCGAGCGTCGAATGTGCTGCTCATTTGATATGTGCTCGACAGCAACATCAAACGATGCATCTGTTTGATAGACCAATCTTGTTCAATAAATTCAACGGCTAACCAGTCCAGCAATGGCTGGTTGGTCGGGCGTTGGCCAAGTAAGCCGAAGTTATCGGGTGAGCGCTGCAATCCCTGGCCAAAATGCCACAACCACAAGCGGTTAACGAAGACCCGCGAAGTCAACGGATGTTTGGCATCAGTCAGCCACTGCGCCAACTGCAAACGCCCGCTCGCCTCCGCTGGAATCGACAACGCGGATACTTGATCTACGACCTCAAGAAATCCCCGCTGCGTTGCCTCGCCAAGTGTCAAATAGTTGCCGCGAATATGAATCGCCAAATCTTCAACTTTACCTTCCGTGACTCCCATCGCCTTGCCCACCGTCGGCTGTGCTGTAGCTAACTTGGCTTTAGACTTACCAATGGCTGCAATCGCTTGTTGCGATTTTTCAGAAACCAACTTATCAATTTCTTGGGGACTGCGAAACGGTCCATCGGCGGCAATCGCTTTGGACACCACCCACGACACGACACCGTCGTCCGCTAACTTACTTGTTGTATCGCCAGCAGCGGAGGAAGACCCAGCGGATAATATGCTGACCAACTGTTGTTCAGCAGCATTTCCTAGTTGCGCAAATGCCGCTTGCTGTTCGACACGATCTCGCAATAACACACCTGCTAGATGTTCATCACGCTGTGAAACGGCCATCAGTAGAAAATCAACCCATTGTCTCAAGTACCCCGCATGCAGACCTTGCGCCACCGCTACATCTTCGATTTCTGCCAAACTTTTATGATCGCCACCGATGTGGTAAGTGACATTGTCCGTTGTTGGAATAAGTGCAATTTTGTCGAAATGAGGTGTCGTTCCTAGGCGTTGCCAACGGAGTGTATGTTTCCCAGTGGCTAATTTAAACACACCACCGACGAACCATTTCACGTCCGACGACTGAAAACTCCCCGTTATCGCATTTGCCGCATCTGAATCGACCAAATGCCCGTCGACAAACAACTTGCCTCCTCTTGATTCCGCTTGCGTATACAGCCATTCCAAGCGGTAATTTCCAGCGGCGGTTATCTCAAAATCGTACTCTGCATAATTCAAAAAAGTCGATGTACCGGACGTGTTTTGGACAATGGGTGGAATCTTCCCGATACTGCCACGGTCATATTCTTCGGCTTCTTGAAGCAGTAAACCATCTACCTCTGTCACGGGCGTATCCGCTAAAACCGCCGTTAAGTCTTCCAAACTTGACGTCGGAGTCGCTTTAACAAGCAATATTTTATCCACATGAGGTACCGGGCCTCCATTGCGTGCTAATCTGATGACATTTTTACCCCCCTGCAGTGCAAAAATCCCCTCAACAAACCAGGTTTGAGAATCCGCAAACCAGGTACCGGTTGTGTGTGCAGCGACATCTGAATCAACTACCATTGCATTGATCGATAATACCATTGGCCGCGAATCAACCGCGGCATAACGCAGTTCCAATTGATAATCCCCGGCGACCTCGATATCGATGTCGTATTCTGCATATCCTTGATACAGCAAAACCCCAACATCTTTTCCATAGTTTGTTGTTTCCGCTTGCAATGTACCTCGCTGAAACTTCTCCGCCTCCCACACAATGCTGTTTTCTACAGCAATCCCGTCTCGAATAAAGTTTCCAATCACATTGTGTCCATCGGCAATCGGCTTGCTAGTGACACTAACGAATTTGGACGCAGAGATTAAATACTTGGACAACAATCGCTGCTGGGATTCTCGTAGCGTTTGCCTAGCCTCTTTTTGAATCGCAGCTAATTCTTCATCCAGCTGCTTAACGGCAGAGTTATGCTTTTCCAGAGCGGCTTTCGTTTCTGGAGTGTCAAGCGGATATTCGTGCCACTTAGCGACAACCTTGAAGTTCTCCATAGTCTTCGTGGACTTAAAGATACTTGCCAAGGCATAATAATCTTTGCTCGGGATGGGATCAAATTTATGATCATGACAGCGGGCGCAACCCATCGTTAACCCCATGAATGCGCGGCTCATCGTATCGAGCTGCTCATCAATAATGTCCATTTCCATTTTCTGGCCATCATCACAGGCAAGCATTTTGGGCCCAATCGAAAGGAATCCAGTGGCGGTCAAGCGATCGAGCCGTGCTTGGGATGATGCATCCTGTTGAGGATCAAGCAAGTCGCCAGCGAGTTGCTGTTGCAGAAAATCAGCAAACGACAAATCTTGATTCCATGCTTGGACCACATAATCACGATATCGAAAGGCATTTACATACGCCAAATTCTCGTCTAACCCATTTGAATCGGCATAGCGAGCGACATCGAGCCACTTGCGACCCCATCGTTCGCCGTAACGAGGCGAAGCCAATAATCGTTCCACTAAATTTTCGTAGGCCAATGGCGAGGTGTCCGCTAGAAACGCATTGATTTCCGCTACGGTGGGAGGCAGACCCGTTAAATCAAACGTGACCCGACGAA
>DTSG01000152.1 GCA_012965455.1 Planctomycetaceae bacterium
ACCGTCGAGACACTTGGCGATAAAAACATTGCGTTAATTATTGCAGCCCTGGTAGCAATGGGCACATTAATTACTCGACCTAGCATGACTCGCAACAAAATGGCCGCTGCCATCTCAGCCGCCTTGTCCAGCGGTGGTGTAATCATTCTCATTACATCGGCTGGCGGCGGATTCGGCGCAGCTATTCGTCAAAGTGGAATTAAGGAAGTCATCGCGGGTACAGGCGCTGAAACAGCGACGATTGGAACACTGTTGCTAGTCTTTGCACTCACGACACTTATCCGCACCGCCCAAGGCTCATCGACCGTTGCCATGATTACCGTCGCCAGTATCTTTTCACCGCTAGCACTGCAGCCTGAACTATTGCCTTATCATCCGGTCTACTTAGCACTGGCCGTGGGATGTGGTTCCAAACCAATTGCTTGGATGGCGGACAGTGGATTTTGGGTTATTTGCAAAATGAGTGGGATGACAGAGTCCGAGGCGCTACGGACCATTACGCCTATGAGTATCATCATGGGGACAGTGGGACTCGTTGCAACCGTGGCTGGGGCGTTATTATTCCCGCTTGTATAACCATCGCCGCAACACTATCTTTTGTAAACCACATCCACTTCCACCAATTTCCCTAGCAACCAGAATATGTCCGACTCGCAACTGAACACTATACGACTCTATACAAATCTTTCCAACGCGGCTGCCGGCGTTGATGCCTTTCAAAGTGCGCGCCGACTGGGAGTTTTTGATGTGTTGGCAAATGGACAACAGACGGCGATTCAAGTGGCCGAGGCTTGTAACTTGAACCCCGCACGGACCGAAATTCTACTTGATATATTGTGCGGCCTACTAATCCTCGAACGTTATCAGGACGACTATGCACTGAGCCAAATGATACATCTATTGACTTCGCAAGATGACGATTTAGGGCAAGCTGATCGAACCAATATTGACGAGTTCATGCAGTCCAAGCAACCGTGCGAGAACCGGACAGCTGCTTATCGCAATCGCGTTTCAAGTGCCCAATGGCGAGCGACACCGGCGGCCATGGATGTTGTCAAGTATTTGAGTTTGAGCGAACAAACGGAACCGTTAAACATACTAGACGTTGGTTGTGGTACTGGGGTGTGGAGTTTACCGATTGCTCGACAAGACCCAGCAGCTCACATCACTTTCGTCGATTATCAGGAACCCGTCGATGTCGCTTGTCGCACAGCGGAAGCTGTTGGGATGGTAGGTCGTTTTGCTACCATCATCGGCGATCCCTTTACGGCCGATCTCCCTAAATCGCAATGCAATTTAGCCGTGGTCGCAAACCTGTTGCATCTGATTCCCGCTGATCAGTGGAAGTCTTTGCTAGGTCGAGTGATCGAGGCGGTTGCCCCTCAGGGACGGTTGTTAATTGTGGATGTATTTCCTGGCCAAGAAAGTGGCGACATCACACGGTCTACATTTCAACTAGACCTCAGCATGCACGTTCCCGGTGCGGCCTTGTGTGACCCGTTGATGCTACAACAAACTCTCGTCGACTTGGGCACCGAAAAACCTCAGTACGCTCACATCGACGCCGCACCCAACATCTACGGAATGATGTTAGCCGCAGTTAACGAGTAACCGACAAAAGTGGCGGAGGTGACCTCATGCAGCAACTTACATCACCGCATTCTATTCAGTGTTTCACGGTGATAAGAGTTTACCCTCGCAAGCGCAACGCTGGCTGTTGTTAATGCGTGGTGGTGCTTTCCAACTGCAACTGCGTTAGTTCCGGCAAACAGCGATAACGAATCGGCTGTAAACCGCTAATGCCTCGAGTCACATGCAATGTCGTCTCGCGTTGATAAAACACACCACTCGCATATCGCACGCCGTAGCGGCTCGGAGTCACGATTGGCCCGACAAACGGGACGCGGATTTGTCCACCATGAGCGTGCCCGGCCAGCATTAGATCAAATCCCTGATTCTGCCCCCAACCAAATAGGTCTGGCGTATGCACCACAGCTAATCGCAAGTCAACTTTTCTAGTCGGGATGTCTGGCGCGTTTCCAATCCACGGTTGCTCGTTTCCGGATAACAAAACCTGATGTCCTTGAACCTCTCGAACAACCGATTTCCCACCAAGGTCAATACACCCCGCCCGCGCCATCGCCTGCCTAACAATATCTCCGCTCTGATTGCGAATATCATGGTTTCCCAACACGTAATACACGTTCCCTTGAGCTGCAATGTTGGCAAACAAATCCTCGACCCATGGCAGCAACTCGGGGTTATCAATAATATCGCCTGTCACCACCACCAAATCAGAATTTAAGCTGACAACGCGTTCCATCAAGAATTCAAAATATGCCTTACCTAGTTTTCCCGTCAGATGCAGATCCGAAAAGTGCGTGATGGTCATTCCATTGAGCGCCGCTGGTAAACGTTCCATGAGGATTGATTTAACATTTACCTCTAACTTTTGCACTTCATTCCATCCGCATCGAGACCAGCATAGAACAGGGCCTGCGGACACGAGATTCGTTTCAACTTCCGCTTGCACATCAATACAACGCCGCCTCAGTAACGACCATCGTGATTCGCAGCGATCGCGCCACACGTGTAAAACCCGCAACGCGACTGTTACCACAAGCACTGCCATAACCACCGTGTAATACCCAACATTGCCCTGAACCTGCGAACGCACCAACACGAGCGGTGCCCCCAATCCTGAGCCATCCTGATCTGGTTGGTATGAGATCCAAGCAATTGCTGGATAAACGCCTCCGATGAATGCCCCCACATAGATAAACTTCTTAACAACACGTTCCCAGCGGTAGGCAATTCCGGATCCCTGCAGGCGGTTCATTGCAATCGTACAAATCGCGACATGGCCGAGCATTGCGCCCATATAGATCAGACAATTCAGCAGCAGAGTGACGAACATTTAAGAATTCGGGCCGGATGCAGGCGATGAACTTCCGTGCAATTTCAAAACCGTTTCCATAACGTCCAACAGTTGGACGAGACGAAACGGTTTATACAAAATAGCATTCGCATGTAATCCTGCTTGCCGTGCTTTGACAATCGAATGCCCTGGGTCATAGCCGAAGCCCGTCATCAGAATAAGTGGGACGACGTCCAGCATTTCCTGTAACCGCAACATCAATTGATAGCCGCTGAAGTCAGGCAATCCAATATCGGAGATTATCGCATTGTAGCTTTCAGTGCCATCGGTGTTGCGAACCATATAGACCGCTTCGCCTCCGGTCTCAGCAGTCTCGACAATACAACCGAAGCGTTCCAACAATGAATGAGCATCGTTACGCACCGATTCATCACTGTCAACAACCAATACTCGCTGCCCCACTAAAAACGGATGGCGTTCAATAGCCACGCCCGCGGGAACTGCTTCGGCCGGAGCCATGTCCTGACCAATCTTATGAATCACCTGTCGGACATCGCGCGCGTTGCGCAAAATTCGACGCAAACGCTTTTCGACTTCCGGCTCATGACCGATATAACATTCCATAACGTTGACCGCATCATTGAGAATCTTATCGATCGGCAGAGCGACTTCACGGTGAATTGCCTCGACGCTTTTTTGAGCCGCATTCGTCTTTTGAGCTACAAGTAAATCAAGCGTATTAAGTGCCATCGCGATGTTGCGGACAAAAAGTTCCAAAAAGTGCATGTCACTTTCTGAGAACGAATCCGCTTCGGGGCTCTCAACATTAAACGTGCCAATCACGCCAGATTGCCATATCAGCGGTACCGTCAAAGAGCTTTTGGCACCGCTGAACGATTGAATGTATAGGGGATCGTTCGCTACGTCCTCGACCAAATAACTTTCACCCGTCGCCGCCACATAACCAGTCACCCCATTGTCGTGCTTACTGACTACCAATGAACGTTCGGCAGCTTCTTTATCGATTCCGGCGGACAACAATCCTTGTAGTTTGCCCGTCCCTTGATCTAACAAGCGAATTTCCACATAGTCATAGGCCAAGATGGATTGCGTATAGTGCAGGATATTTGATTTCAGCAATTCAATTCGGTCTTCCACATCCATATGGAACACTTCTTCAGGCGATAAGTTCGACAGCTCAACTCCCGCTTCATGAATTGCATTCAATTTTTGTCGATATCGTTCATCCGAAGTCACATCCTGAACAAACACCAATATTTCTAAAGGCTCGCCAGACGATA
>DTSG01000153.1 GCA_012965455.1 Planctomycetaceae bacterium
ACCTTGCATCATTCCGTCTCGAGCGATATCCGTATAAATAATCGCTGCGACTGGCTCATCACCAAAACACTGTGCCAAACTAACCGCACTTGTTTCACTAGTTTCCAGCCAACCATCCGTCGCCACCAGCCCTGATCTAGCGTCAATTCCTAAGGCTAATTGGTAAGGATACTTCCTTGCCATTTCACAAAACCAAGCGGGTTCCTTCAGAGCTCTAGTGCCCACAATTAATCGAGTTAATCCTAACCCCAATAATAATTCGATGGTGGACTCTTCACGAACACCCCCACCAAGCTGACATGGTATAGACAAAGCCTCTGTAATGCCGCGGACCGCTGCTTGGTTGGTCCATTCACCGTCGCGAGCGCCGTCTAAATCAACCAAGTGCAAATACTCAGCACCTTGCTCTACCCATTGCTGAGCCATCGCAACAGGGTTTTCTCCAAACACGGTCTCCTGTGCATAGTCGCCTTGTTTAAGACGCACACAATTGCCACCACGCAAATCAATGGCTGGCCAAATCTCCATTATATTTCATTCCCAACTATGTGGTCTAAATGACTATTCTATATTTCAGCAAAATTCTGCAGCAACTTAAGGCCTGCTCGTTGGCTCTTTTCCGGATGAAACTGAGTTGCAAATAAATTGCCACGACATATGCCTGCACAAAACGTACCGTCGTAATCACTCGTTAGCGAAATAACACTGGGGTCGCTAGGTACAACGTAGTAGGAATGCACAAAATAGAAATATGTATTGTTATCAATGCCCTGTAGGATTGGCGAGGCTTGCTCAATGTTCACTTGATTCCACCCCATGTGTGGAACCTTGAATTCAGGTGCAATTTCAAATCGTTGCACCTCTCCGGCAATGATTCCTAGACCTTCGTACTCGCCGCCCTCATAACTCACATCAAACAACAATTGCAGCCCGATGCAAATTCCTAAAAACGGCTTACCGCTGGCCACCAGGTCGTGTATTGGCGATACCAAATCTCGGTTACGCAATTCCTTGATCGCATCTTCAAACGCACCCACACCCGGCAATACAACCTTGTCCGCTTGCTGCAACACTGTGGCGTCACTCGTAATCACCGCCTCAGTGCCAAATGACTCAAAGGCCTTTTGCACACTACGCAAATTCCCCATCTCGTAGTCAATAATTGCAATCATAACGTCTTCACAACCTTTGTGAGCCAATTCCGAAAGCCTTATTATAAACACTCACGCCATTTCCGATAACCCACGACGACGGCCGCCCACTTTTTGATGGGATTGCACGAAGGGATTGCAATTGTTACCATTTTGGCGACACTATTTACTCTACCCCTCTGTTTTTATGCAACACCCATCCATAAATCGGTTTATCAAGCCCACGATGGTTGTCGTCGCTTGTCTAGTCTCGTGGGGGTGTCAGTCCGGACCAATCGGTCCCGACGGTAAATTCGCTTGGAATCAAGGTCAACGTCAAGCAGCAGCCAACGCCAACGAATCCGCTCAACAACAGCAAGTCAACCAACTCAACAACGATAACGAATCGCTACATGCTCAATTGGCTCAAGCCCGACAGCAATACAGAGTCACTGCGCAAGAGTTGGAATTGATTAAATCAGAATTAAAACAAGCAACTGACAAGCTAGCAATTCAAAAAGATCCTAACCAACCCGCCAACCTAACGCCTCCAGCAATTGCAGATGCGATACCAGTACCATCCCCCACGATTGAACAATCACTGCCTCTCGTAGATGTCCAAGGAACTACCACTGGTCGAGATGGAAACACCGTTCGCATCGAAGTTGCTACGACGAACGTCTTTTCGCCAGACGGTGTTTCAGTCAGTGCGGTCGGTCAAACACTGCTCGATCAAATCGCCAGTGCCATCACCACTAATTACAGCAAACAAATAATCACCATTGAAGCCCATGCCTATCAAGGCATTACTCCAACGGAACATCACGACCTAGCAGCTCGTCAAGCGATCGCCATTTATCGATACATGCAAACACAACGGCTGTTACCCGCAAATCAATTCATCGTCATGTCACGCGGCAGCAGCGCGCCGCGTTACTCCACTGCTACAGAACAAGGTCGGCGGGGCAATAGTCGCATTGAATTCATCGTATCTCCGAAATCATTTTGATACGTATAGCCTCCTTTCTCCTTTCCACAACTTCCCCCATCCGCGATATCACAATGTTCTCCTGGAACCAATGCTGGATTGTCTCATTAATCGGCCTCTTTGCTGGCGCCGCTGTTAATTGGGGAATTTACAATCTAGCTTGGACTAAAAAACAAATTAGCCCCTGGGGTAAGCTTCCACAGACAATCTCCAAACGACCGTTACTAGCACGAATCCCTGTCATCGGTTGGTGGAGCCTGCGTTCAGAAGTGGCCCTGCATGGAAACAAGTTCTGGCTGCGACCCGCTTGTATTGAACTTGGCACAGCTGCTGTCTTTGCCTTGTTCTATTACCAGCACACCGAGTTGATGGAGTCGATATCGGTGGCGCCTAATATGTCATCCAACTTGCTATGGCTGCAGCTTATCCCGCACTTGATTCTCGTCGTTCTTCTCATAACCGCCACCTTCATTGATCTCGATGAACGTTTAATCCCAGATACGATTACGGTTACCGGAACGCTAATAGCACTCGGCATCGCTGCAGTTTTCCCTGAATCTCGGTTGATCGATCTCGGCAACACACTCAGCGACATAATATTTCTCCAACCCGCTTCTCCCAATGAACAAACCGGTCTTAAGTCCCCTGCTTCATTACTATGGGCCAGCGGTTGCCTGCTTTTTTGGGGATTTGCCATCATCCCCAAAATCACCACTGCCCGCTATGGTTTGGCTAAAGGTGTGCAAGTAATGGTGGCCAGTATGATTCGGCCAGACCGCAAGTCACGTAAACCGGATACACCACGCAAACGCAAACCATTTGCCAGCACGCTAGTGATCGCTGTTAGTATGGTCATTGGTCTCGTTGGCATCTTTCTGTGCTGGCGCAGCGGCGCTGTCCACTGGGCAAGCCTTAACAATGCCATCTGGGGAATGACCGGTGGGTTGTTCGTTGTATGGGGAGTCCGGATTGTAGCCAGATTTGCTCTGCAACGAGAGGCCATGGGGTTTGGTGACGTCACTCTTCTGGCAATGATAGGCGCCTTTCTGGGTTGGCAAGCGGCTCTGCTAACGTTTGTTCTAGCACCTTTCGCTGGGCTCCTGCTCAGCATCGCCCAATTCATCAGCACTCGCAAATCCGATCTAGCATTTGGTCCCTACCTCAGCCTCTCGGCCATTATTGTCATTCTCGGTTGGCCAATCATTTGGACAAGTTACGCCCGCAACACAATCTTCATTCATGGATCCGCACTTCCAATCGTCTTATTAATTGGGTTGGCCGCCATGGGGGCGCTATTATTCGTTTGGCAAAAGATCAAGAATTCAGCCGCTAGCTAGCGGACAGCGTTGCTATAATCTCACAGGCAACTTCGGCTGCGTCGAGTGACTCCGTGTCGACGGCAAAATCAGCGATATCTGCATAAATATCTCGCCGTCGCTCCATCAGTTCACTAACTTCATCATGGAGGTCATGTGTTGTTAACTGGGGACGCTGGGACTGAGTTTGTGAGTCCTCCGTAAGTCGCGCACACACAGAATCCACACTCGCTTGTAACCACACGATCATACCTTGATTACGAATCGCCGCTCGATTTTCACGACGCAGGACTGCTCCACCTCCCAGTGCAACAACTTGGTTATCGTCTAACGCTATCTTAGCCACAACCTCGGATTCTCGCTCTCGAAAACCGTCTTCCGTTTCCGTAGCAAATATTTCAGCGATCGTCATCCCGGCGGCTTGCACAATCAATGCATCGGAATCAACACAATTGAGTCCCAGCGTCGCCGAGATATTTCGAGCGACTGTCGATTTCCCAGTTGCACGGTAACCAATCAGAAAAATATTCATCTGGCAGACCTATTTGTTGGATCGATATTTAGCCGCACCAATCGTTTTACGTAAAGTATCGCGCATCACATCACCTGGTGCTTCTTTTTCAGTGAAGAACTTAAACTGCAACTCAGCTTGTTTTACAAACATCTCCACGCCACTAACGGTTTTACAGCCATTCTCACGAGCAGCGATGCCGAGTGCTATTAGCGTTCCGGTAACCG
>DTSG01000154.1 GCA_012965455.1 Planctomycetaceae bacterium
GGGGGATTGTCACTCAGTATAATGGATTTGATATGGGGACAATATATAACTCAACGTGAAAGTTCAGTTAGATGACAACATTCAAGGAACGGCTCGCGGGGGGCGATACCCTCAATTTCTTTGCTCTGGCGCGATTAATGCATCCTATTGCCGTAGAGATGTACTCACTGCGAGGAGGGTTTGATGGCTTTTGGGTCGACTTGGAACACAGTCAAGCGACGGCGGATCAATTGCGGGCTGTATTCATGACAGCACGAGCGACAGGTCTCGGGCAATTCATCCGTATGGCGCCAACTGGATATCACGAAGTTACTCAGTATTTGGAGTTGGGTGCTGAAGGAGTGATGGCTGCTCAGATTCACAATGTCGAGCAAGCGGCCGAGTTTACTTCGTGGTCCAAATTTCCGCCGCAGGGTATTCGAGGGATGAACACGGGCGGATCTGATTGTGGCTATACGACGCGTCCGGCCAGTGAGTTTTATGAGCAATCCAATAGTGAGAACTTTGTTGCTATCCAGATCGAAACGTTGGGTTCGCTTGACCAAGCAAATGAGATTGCCGCTTTAGAAGGCGTGGACCAACTGTTTGTGGGACCATCGGACCTATCGATAGCCTTACAGGTGTATCCGGATTTTCACAGTGACAAACTTTGGGAGGCGGTCGCCGCAGTCGGCGCGGCTTGTAAACAGCATGGCAAATCGTGGGGCGCTGTAGCACCAGATCCCGCTTGGGCTGAGCGAGCCGCGGAGTTGGGTTGCCAGTTGATTTCAATGAGTAACGAAGCAGTAGCGTTGAAACTAGGCGTTGATGCCATCAAGGACAATTTCGCCGGTAGGTTTCAATGAGAAATTGTTCAACGGCATCATCGTAGGGAATTTCCCGCACGTCGCAGGAAGATGGGTTCCCGAAAATTCTACTTGTTCCAAACCGCACGTAGCATATTGGAATACGTAATTGGTGCGCGATTCTCGAGGCCGATCGGAGCGGATGTTAAGAGGACACCATATAGTTCACTTTGGGGGTCGACCCACAGCAGAGTCCCCGTTGCGCCCCAGTGCCCATAGGCGGTCGGAGGTAGCATGCTGCCGAATCCTCGCGGGTGCGTTGGCCAGTTGAGTTGCCAGCCTAGACCCCATGGAGTTGAGTGAGCAATAGCGGGATCAATATGAGGCATCCGTATAAGTTGGTTGCTTGTCATTGCCTTTAGCAGATTGGGATGCAAGATACCCGGTTCGCCGGCGCTGATTGTTAGCAGGTGGCGGAGAAAAATTGCCAGATCACCTGCTGAGGCCATCATACCGCCCCAGGGTGCTCCTAAATCTCTCCAGTACTTACTGTTCCAGCCCCACGGCTTGTCGCCGGGTTTGGGCTCAACTTCGCATTTGACTTGCAGCTCTTCCTTCAGCGGAGGCGCGTCGTCAGGCGCAATTCCTAATTGCGAGTTCCCCATTCCCAGTTCCCTAAAAATATATTTATGCAAGAAATGGCCAATTGACATTCCCGCTGTACGTTCAAGAATTGTAGAAAGCGCTAATATTCCCGTGCTTTGATAGCTTAAACGTGTTCCCGGTTTAAAGAGCAATCCCGCCTGTGCGGTGCCGGTCATGAATTCAGATAAGGGGGCATGTGCTTGGCGCAGTGCTTCGTTGTTAACCAACATGTCTGGCAGGCCGGAAGTATGTGTCAGTAAGTGAATTATTCGGATGGAGCGTTTGTCGTTCGTTTCAAATTCAGGCAGATACTTACAGGCACGATCACTCAAGCGAACGAGGCCGCGTTGGACGAGCATCATAATGGCGGTGGCTACAAACGGTTTGGTTGGAGATGCGATGAGGAATGAACTATTAACGTTGATGGGCGAGGATTTGTTTGCGTCGTGATATCCACCGGTCAAAGACCTCTGCTCTCCCTCGCGATTCCCTGTGGTGATGGCGAAGCCGCGAGGTGATCCCTTCTCGTGGGCCAATTGCATAACGCGATCGAGTCGCTGAAATGCTTCTTCGTTATATAATTCCATGGGCTGTCGGCACCTATTGAGTGGTTAGGGAGGAATGGTTCGTTGGTGATCTACGCAATGTCATTACGATTGAGAGTAAGATGCAAATAACGAGTGAGGAAAATAGCACGATATCAATCGTCGACTTGAACGCGTTGGAAAAATCCCCTTGCGCGGCAATCATGCCTTGGCGAAAATATATTTCCACTTTTGGACCGAGAATCATGCCAAGAATCAAAGGGGCGAGGGGCACTTTACGGCTTTCAAGAAATACGCCCAGCAAACCGAAGCCGAACATGATCCAGACGTCGAGTGGGTTGTTATTCATCGCATAGGCGCCTACCACGGAGAAGATGACCACGCAGCTTAAGACGACCCCGCGGGGGAGTCTCATAAACTTCCCGAACAATAAAATCCCTACTAGTCCGGCGGGGATGAGCAGCAATTGCGTGATCATTGCAATCGCGAAAATGAAATTCGCGCCGCCGTCGGAGAATAGTTCTGGACCAGGTGTGATGTCGTAGGTGAGAAACGCGCCGAGCACGATGGCAGTAACTGCATCTCCGGGCACGCCGAACACGAGCGCGGGGATCCAGGCGGCAGCTACGGCGGCGTTGTTAGCACTGGTGGGAGCGATAACCCCTTTCCAGATGCCACTGCCAAACTTCGCCTGCTCTGCCGGCTTGGCGGTCTTGTGTGCGACACCGTAAGCTCCCCACGCAGCAATGTCAGCGCCGGCACCAGGTAGACCTCCGATGACTGTTCCGGTGGCAACAGATTGCGCGATTGTGGGCGTGTTGGCGGCAATGATCTGGAGGGATTCTCTGACCTCAAAGGAACCGGCGTCGGCAGGACCAGAGGTGGAATTGTCGTGGGTGTCGCGAGGCTTGTATCTGTACACTGCGCGGATTACTTCCGAGATGCCAAACAAACCGATCATTGCTGGAATGAAACTGAGGCCAGTACTCAGCTCGGAGTGGCCGAACATAAATCGCTCCTGAAAAGTTGTGACATCATTGCCAACCGTCGCCAGGAGTACGCCAAAAAATGCGGCGAGGGCACCGCTGAGTATATATTTCCCACTGGATACGGTCACACCAAGTGTTAGTCCAAGCAGGCATAACCAAAAATATTCAAAGCTGCTGAATAGCAAGGCAAGTTTTGCGAGTTGGGGAGCGACCGACATCAGGATCAGGACGCCAAAGACGCCTCCCAGTGCGCTGCAAAGCAGGTTGATAAGTAGGGTTTGTCTTCCCTTGCCTTTTTTAGCAAGTTGATGGGCGTCAAGCGTGGCTGCCGCCGAGGCGGGAGTGCCTGGGATGCGGAGGAATGTAGCGGGGATATCGCCGGCGAAAATAGCGGTAAAGCTAACGCCGATTACCATGGCGAGAGCAGCTTCTTTGGGAAGGTTATAGGATAGGGGAATAACTAGCGCGACTGCCATGGTGGCGGTGAGGCCTGGTGTTGAGCCGACAAAGATGCCAAAAGTCATTGCCAGAATCCAGGGAACGAGGACCTCTAGCGCGAAAAGGCTTTGAATGATTTCGATAAAGTCGGACATGGTATCTTAAAAGGGCAAATCCCAGCGGCCAGTGGGGAGGAGGATCCCGAGGAGTTTGATAAAGACCAAATATACGATTGCAATGCTGGATAGGGTTGCCATTATTGCGCTGAGCCATGAGGCACCGAGTGACTTCATCGAGACGATACCGAAGACGAGCGTGGCTAGCCCAAAACCGATTTCGAACACGGCGAATATATAGATGGCAATCGAAGCAACGCCAAGGATTGACTGGAGCAATGCTATTTTCGGATTTGCGGCGACCAATAGGGAGGTAGGCTCAGAAGCAGCAGCGGCGGGTCTAGCTCGTAATAGCTGGACCGCTTGTGTGATGCCTAGGAGTACTAATGCGGTAGCGCACAGCATGCAAATCGCAGCGGGGCCGGGATCATGCTTGTCTTGGACAATGGCGGTCGTGATTTGAGTGGCTCCATAGTAGAAACCACTGCCGACGAGGATCCAGAATGCGGGGAGCAGCCATTGAGAGATAGACGTTCTGTCGACGGATTGGTTTGGTTCGACGGTGGACACAGTCTATTTGTCCCCATAGTGTTTGGTCACGTCAGCCCATTGCGTGTCTTGTTTAGCGAGAAATTCGGTGAAGTT
>DTSG01000155.1 GCA_012965455.1 Planctomycetaceae bacterium
TCGAATTAGTTGAAAAGGATTGTATAGATGAGAAGTAGGCCCGGACGGACTCGAACCGCCGACAAAGGGATTATGAGTCCCCTGCTCTAACCAACTGAGCTACGGGCCCATGCTATATTCAAATTCACATGAATTCTTAGGATCTAGCCTAAAAAGTCATGTGAATCACCTACAATTTCAACGATTTTTACTCGCTTGTCTACCCTACGAGACAATGAGATTTATCCACAACCAAAGCGTATCGTTCACTTTATCGCGTGATATCGTAACAATGAATGATATCTTGGTCTCGCAAGTACAGTTTGCCGTTTGAGATTACTGGGTGCGTCCACACCTTACCACGGTCACTGCGAATACTTGAGAGTGGGCTAAGCTTAAACCGGCCGTGTTCTTTGTAGCCTTCGGGAGAAGCGTCCAGCAATGCAACACTCGCATCACTTTCACTAATCGTATACAAACGGCCATCAGCATAAGTCACCGAGCCTTTGCCTAAGCTCTTACTGTTCCAAACCATCTCACCAGATTTAAAATTTTGGCAAATCCAACCGGGACCGTCTGAGTATCCGTACAGATAATCACCAACGAGCAGCACGCCACCATGGTGGTTCTTCATGACTTGATTGCGATAAACTTCCGTCGCCGAGCCGTTTCCTAGCTTGACGAGCTTGCAACCAACTCCGTATCCCGAACTTATATATACGTGGCCATCCTTATGAATAGGCGTCGGCACGACAGCCGTGCGACCTTCCCAAGGACTCTGCCAGAGTACCCTGCCACTCTTGGCATCAACACCAAACACATGCTGCTGAGTTAACTGCACATATTGTCGCAGGCCATTGTGTTCAATCGGCAGGATACTTGCATATTGAGCTCCATCGGTAATTCCTGAGCTTTGCCAAATTTTGGACCCATCTTTGACACGCAACGCCACCATGGACCCCTGACTTCCTCCGGGCGTACAAATAACTTGGTCGCCTTCAACCGTGACACTTTCACAATATCCCCATCCTGGTTTTCTACCTCCAAAATCGGACATGTTGACTTTCCATTTGATGACACCTGTTTTGGCATCTGCAGCAATTAATGAACCACCGCCACCCATTGCATAAACAATACCTCCGGCGACAGTTGGAGTCCCGCGAGGGCCATTGCCCCAATTGTTGCTCAAAATATCACCAACAACGACGAATCCTTTATCTTTGCCCGTTGCGGCATCAAGTGCGATTATAATCTCTTTTCCGTTTCGCGTACCTAGCGTATACAAAGTCCCGTTGGCAATCGCGAAACCGGAATACCCGCTGCCTGCATTCTTAAATGTCCACAACTGTTTTGGTCCGCCCGGAGGCCAAGATTGCAACAATCCCTTTTCTGTCGAAATATCCGTTCGATCTGCACCTCGCCACGTCGGCCAATCTGCTGCTTGCACTTTGGTTAAAACTGTAGATGCGGTAGAAACCAATAGCAAAGCAGTGATTAAAATGGATAATCGATTGGTCATTGTTTATACTCTCTTGTTCGTGTTGTTTCTGTTGTACGAAAGGGGCTTTTTACTGCAACCCGTCTCAATTAGGATATCCGCGGCATTTAATGAATGGGTATAACCATTTACCAATCATCCTATTCGTTGCCTTTAACGGTTAATCATATCATAACACACATTACTTTTTCCAGTTACAGCAACTACAGCGCATCCCCCCAGCAGTACTAGCTTCCAGAATTCAATACCAGCGTTGACCATTATTATGCCGTCGAACGACTCACAGCAAGCAAGTTCAACACAACTCGACACTACAGGCAGTGCCGGCAGTAATCCCGCTGCACCACATGGCAGCGGCAAAGTTGCGCGATGGAGTCGTTACCTAGGACCGCTACTGGCGATCTTGACCGCCAGTTTATTAACGTTGTTTTCGGATTTAGCAAGCCCGGCCATTGCTACGGCTGCCATTGTTGTATTGATGGCCATTTGGTGGATGACGGAAGCAATCCCACTAGCGGCCACCGCCATGTTGCCACTAGCTTTGTTTCCACTTTTTGGAATTGGATTGAGTGAAGCACAAGCACCAAAAATAGATCAGCGAGTGCGGTGGATCATTCCAGAGGCCGGATATCAAGATTACGATCAACAAACCCCTCAAGCGGGCACCGGGGTATTGGCTGAAATCAATAAATCCTACGCCAGTGTCACCGTGGAAACCAAATTTCCGACACGAGTAGAAGTCGATGTTTTCCACATTGAAAAACAATATGTCACCGCTGCTCGGTCGGCCAACTTGTTTGAAGTCACTGCTCGCAATTACGCCAGTCGATACGTTTTCTTATTGATGGGTGGATTTCTACTGGGACTGGCTATCGAAAAGTGGAATCTACATAAACGCATCGCACTCTATACAATCCTCGCCCTCGGAACACAACCTTCACGGTTGATCGGTGGTTTTATGATCACCACGGCAATGCTGAGCATGTGGATCAGCAACACCGCCACGACCGTAGTGATGCTACCGATCGCATTAAGCTTAGTGGCGTTGGTACGTACAAAAATCCCCGCGAAGGATGAATCGAAGATCGGTCCCTTTGCAGCCTGCATGATGCTTTGTGTCGCTTACGCCGCATCGGTAGGAGGTTTGGCAACGTTTATGGGAACGCCGACAAATCTCCTTTTACGCAGCGAACTTGAAGACCATGGAATATTCATCGGCTTTGGAGAATGGATGGCTTTCGGGCTCCCAGTGACAATTGTCTTTCTGCTCATCATCTGGGTGTTGATGACCAAAGTGATTTTTCGAATATCGCTGCCACAAATCAGCGGTGGGCGACAGATGATTCGTGGCGAAATCTCTCGACTTGGCCCGATGAGCAAACCTGAAATATCGGTAGCGGCTATTTTCGGGTGCACTGCCCTGTTATGGATAACTCGTCAGTTCATTACGGAATCAGAATGGGTTCAAAGCTGGTTCCCCAATGTTGTCTATGTGGACGACACCATCATTGCTATGAGCGCCGCACTGTTGCTGTTTGTCTTCCCAGCATGGGGCCATCCAGGACGAACGCTGTTGGATTGGACAACTGCTCGTAAACTTCCGTGGGGTATTCTGTTGTTGTTTGGTGGTGGTCTTGCACTTGCTGCGGCCATGAAGTCCAGTGGTTTGGGAGCAGATATTTGCCAAGCGATCACTCCGTCAGCAGCTACTGCCATTTTGCTGATCATTCTTGTTGTCACATCGTCGATGGTATTCCTGACAGAAGTAACCAGCAATACCGCCACGGCCGCACTTATTTTCCCACTACTGATTCAACTTTCGGACAATTTAGGCGCGGATGCACGGTTGTTACTGTTCCCAGCTGCCTTAGCCGCAAGTTGCGCTTTTATGTTGCCAGTTGCCACCCCACCCAATGCCATCGTGTTTGCTTCAGGCCAAGTGACAATCCGGCAAATGGCTCGTGCCGGAATTATCCTGAACATCGTTTCCATTGTCTTGATTCCACTAATCACTTATACACTCGGCAAACTTGTCTTTGGTTTTTAATTCCAGTAGGTCTGTGCTCCCAATTTGTCCACCATCATGAAAAGTCATATCATTATTCCCGCGCGATTGCATTCGACTCGGCTGCCGGAAAAACTGTTGCTCAGTGCAACCGGCAAGCCATTGATCCAGCATACTTATGAAGCGGCTCAACGAGCTCAGCGACCCACGGGAATCATCGTAGCGACCGATCACGAACGAATTGTTACGGCAGTTCAAGCATTTGATGGCAACGTGGTGCTGACCGACCCCGCTGCACCCAGTGGAACCGACCGAGTTGCCGAAGTTGCCGAGCAATTATCCGATGTCGATATTATCGTGAACGTACAAGGTGACGAACCTGAAATACTAGGATCCTCCATCGACTTGGTAATCGAGCTACTACAAAATGACCCAACAGCGGTGATGGCAACTCTGGCCACACCGATTCTCAGCAAAAGCCAATTAGAAGATCCAGCCTGCGTGAAAGTCGTTTTCAACCAATCCCAGCAAGCGATGTATTTCAGCCGCAGCGTCATTCCTCATCCACGGACTTGGGATGATTCGCTGCTCGGCAAAGAATCTGGACTTTTTTTTCAACACGTAGGTCTCTACGCATACCGACGTCTCTAAACATACCAGCGTCTCTGC
>DTSG01000156.1:0-1377 GCA_012965455.1 Planctomycetaceae bacterium
CGGCTGATATTCTCTTACAAGTTCGCAGTGCGGGCGCGAATGCGGTCAACGGCGATGATGATGTTCAATTAATGCACGCAGGTCAAATTGTAATTGGAATGTGTGACCCACTAGGTAACGCCGCATCGATCGGCATGCTAGCAGAACAAGGTGTCAGTCAAGTTGCGCTTGAAATGATACCGCGCATTAGTCGAGCCCAGAGCATGGATGTACTGAGCTCGATGGCAACGATTGCTGGGTATCGTGCTGTGTTGCATGCGGCTTACGAACTACCTCGAATGTTCCCACTCAACATGACCGCTGCCGGTACTTTGAAGGCCGCCAAAGTCTTTATCATCGGAGCGGGCGTTGCTGGGTTACAAGCTGCAGCTACTGCGAAGCGGCTAGGTGCTGTCGTCTCAGCCTATGATGTGCGTCCCGACTGCCGCGAACAAGTGGAAAGTATTGGTGCGCGGTTCGTCGAAGTGCAATTGGAATCCGATGATGCCGAAGACGAAGGTGGATACGCCAAACAGCAATCCGAAGAGTTTCTTGGCAAGCAACGAGAACTGATGGCTGAATTGGCTGCGGAAAGTGATGTGGTTATTACTACGGCCGCAATTCCGGGGCGGCAATCACCGCTATTGATATCAGCCGATGCTGTGGCCTCGATGAAGCCAGGTAGTGTTATCGTGGACCTCGCTGCAGAACGAGGTGGTAATTGTGAACTAACACAAGCTGATGAAACAGTGGTTGTCCATAACGTGACGATTCTGGGACCCACAAATCTCCCGTCAGAAATTCCCAACCACGCGAGCCAGATGTTTGGCAATAACATAACCAAGTTTTTGCTGCATCTTGTCAATGCTGAAGGTGAAATTAGCTTGGATTTGGAAGACGAAATCATCCAGGGCTGCTTAGTCTCGCACGACGGTCAAGTTGTCAATGAACGCATCGCCTCGATGCTAGGTGTCGAAATTGAAGAGACCGATCACCGCGTTGCGGAATCTACACCTGCTGAAGTAGACGACCCCGCCAGTGATTTTGCGTCGGACGACGCAGATGCAGATGCGGACATCGAATTAGACGATGAAGCGGAAGTAGATTTCGATGACGAAATGGATGCTGACGAGCACAGCGACGATGATTTTGATGCGATCATGCAACTAGCAGATGAAGTTGAAGCGAAAACAGATTCCGCGGGTGAAATGGATGCTGACGAGTACAGCGACGATGATTTTGATGCGGACATGCAACTCGCAGATGAGGATGAAGCGGAAGTAGATTCCACTGGTGAAATGGATGTTGATAATTACCGTGACGACGTCGGCGATGATTTAGATGCTGAAATCGAATTAGCGGATGAAGAAGATCTAGATAGCGACGACGACGACGAAC
>DTSG01000156.1:1387-5410 GCA_012965455.1 Planctomycetaceae bacterium
ATCGCGCTACCAGACTCCGCGACTGACCGAGAATACGATTTTTATAAAGACTCGCAAAGCGAATAAAAGAAAAACAAACGTTATGAATTTAGATAAACGATCCAAATTAATTATTATGCTCGGAGCGTGTCTGTTTCTGTTTACAGGTTTGCTGCTAGCACAAGATGAACCATCCACGGCGGCGGAAAACGTGTCAGCGGAACAAGGTGGCGATGAATCCATGGCTATCGCTGATAGCGGCGACTCTGCTGCTGACCATAAATATGCCATGCTGATCGCCGGTCTGACGATCTTTGTCATTTCGATTTTCGTGGGAGTAGAAGTCATCACTAAAGTCCCACAAAAATTACATACTCCGTTAATGTCAGGTTCCAATGCCATTAGTGGAATTACTATTGTGGGAGCGATCCTTGTTTCGGCTGATTGTGCGAAAGCTGGAAATGAGCTTGCTGTCGTTCTCGTGGGCATGGCGATAGCGTTGGCTATGATCAATGTAGTTGGCGGTTTTGGCGTTACGCATCGCATGTTGAGCATGTTTAGGAAGCGAAAAAAAGCGCCGTCAACTTAATGGGCTACAAGTTACTTGAAAGTAGCAGACGACGAAACGAATTTTTTTAAGGCTGAATCAGAGTGGATTCGAAAGTAATATACGACGTATTTTATCTATTAGCGGCTATCCTGTTTATCCTCGGGGTCAAGTTAATGGCGCACCCACGGACAGCGCGACGTGGGAACATGTTTGGCATCCTAGGAATGACGATCGCTATCGTTATTTCCATAATGAAGGCCAATGAACAATTAGTGTCGCTGCAGATATTTACGTTATTTGTGATTGGCCTGTGTTGCATAATTGGCATATTATTTGGTGCAATTTTGGCGACACGCGTCAAGATGACCGAAATGCCACAATTAGTTGCGGTCTTTAATGGGATTGGCGGTTTAGCTTCCGTGTTGGTTGCTGGCGCAGCTTTGGTTGTTGCCACAGATTTATCACTTGATAAAAACATCGCGACGGCGTTATCGGGTTTTATTGGATCGATTACTTTTATCGGCAGCGCGGTAGCCGCTGGAAAACTTCAGGAACTAAAGTTCTTTAAGAAGGGTTTCCCACTACCAACGTTCTTACGCCATATTCTTAACCTGGCATTAGTGTGTGGTTGCGGCTGGGCTGGCTATTCACTGTTAAGTGCTTCTCCCGACCAAGCGGTTCTGTTGTATGTCGCCATCTGCGGTTTAGGATTTATCTTGGGCTACACATTGACCGCTCCCATTGGTGGTGCGGATATGCCTGTCGTGATTGCATTGTTGAACTCGTATTCAGGCATCGCGGCATCGGCAACAGGATTTGTCGTCGGCAGTAATATCTTGATTATTGCTGGGTCGTTGGTCGGAGCCTCGGGTATTATTCTAACGAGCTTGATGTGTGTGGCGATGAATCGAAGTTTGCTGAGTGTATTATTTGGCGGTGGTAAAGTAGGTGCAGATGTCGATGCGGACGAAGTCTATGCAACAGTTAAACGTACAACGGCTGCTGATGTCGCGATGATGGCTGATATGGCCGAACGAGTGGTGATTGTGCCGGGATATGGAATGGCCGTAGCACAGGCACAGAACGCCGTGAGTGATATGGCGGCGATACTTGAGAAACGAGGGGTGACCGTTGAATATGCGATTCATCCAGTGGCTGGTCGGATGCCAGGGCACATGAATGTACTACTGGCCGAAGCGGACGTAGATTACGAACAACTTAAAGAGCTCGAAGAGATCAACCCAACATTCGAAACGGTTGATTTAGCCATTGTGCTAGGAGCGAACGATGTCGTAAATCCAGAAGCTCGGAAAGAGGGGACAGTGATTTCTGGTATGCCGATCCTAGATGTTGATAAGGCTCAACAAGTGGTCGTCATTAAACGTAGTTTGGGCCCAGGCTATGCTGGTATCCCCAATCCATTGTTTGCTCTAGACAATGCCTCGATGTTATTCGGTGACGGGCGGGAAGCGATTCAAGACATCATTACGGCACTAAAAGAGCTATAGTAAGTTCGTGGTTTGCCGCGGTTGCCATCCCCGGCAGTTCAATAACACTAAATTAGAAGCCACAAACGTAGACTACTTGCTGTAGCGTTGTTGGTATTTATTCCACAGTCGTTTATGGCGGTCTGACATATCGACGCGTCGCCCTTGAACGTAAGCTTGTTCGACTTGCGTAGCAATTTCAAGGATGTTTCCATTGGCGATCACAAGCGTGGCATCTTTGCCAATATCGAGTGATCCGACGCGGTCAGCGACGCCCAGAATCTGAGCCGGATAAAGTGTAACGGCTTTGAGCGCTTCGTTTTTGTCCAAGCCATACGCAGCCGCTGTGCCAGCATGATAAGGCAGATTGCGCGACATAGACGCGCCAAAACGAGCATCGGAGGAAATGCAGAATTGGACACCGAGACGATTTAGCATTGCTGGAATTTCATAAGGCAAGTCGTAGAAATCATCACTACGTCTTGGCGTACGATATACGCCACCGAGGATTACAGGTACGTTGTGTTTTTTCAAGAGTTTCGCACAGTAGATAGCGTCATACCCACCATTAATAATGAGCTTCACCTTTTGGCGAACGGCAAACGCGACTGCGGATTGAATTTGATTGGCGTTATCGGCGCTTACAATGATGGGTACATCGCCGGCGAGTACCGCTCGCATCGATTCCCACTTCATGTCGACCAAGGTATCAGGATTGCTTCGTCGAGCCTTATCGTACAGTCGAGCGGTTGTAAATTGTTCTTCCAGCTTTGCCAGCGACTTTTCTCGGGAGGCAATTTGTTCTTTGGCCGAACTGGTAACCCACCAATCGCTAACTACTGCCATTAATGGCCACTTAATGTGCAAGCCCGCAGCAGAGCGAATGGTCAAATCTTCGTAGGTCCAGCCATCAAGTTGCAGTACGGCCGAGCGGCCGGATACGGTGCCTCCTGAAGGAGCAGCAAGGCAGAGCAATACGCCATTGCTGCGAGTTGTCGGAATGATCTCGCTGTCTGGGTTTACCGCAACTTCCGCTCGCACATTAGGGTTAAAAGAGCCCGTTTCATTTTCATCGTTAGAAGCCCGCACAGCATTGATCTCGACCAATCCCATATTGGTATATGCATCTAGCATGCCGGGAAAAACATGCTTTCCCTTGATGGAGATGACTTCGCATTTTTGCGGTAGGTCAAATCCAGTACCGACAGCTGTAATTTTGCCGTTGTCAAACAGTAAGGTGGCATTGGTCAGGGTTTTACCGCTGACGGTATGGATCGTACCACCAACTAAAGCGATAGGGTGAGTTTGTTTGGCACCGGGTACTTCAGGTGATGCGAGCAGGTTCGCAGCGGTGGCGACAAGGGCGATGCAAGTGAGTATTCGAATAAGCATGATGTTCATTCCAGTTGTGGTTTGAAAATGTGTTTGTGTGGACAGTGTTGTTCGTTTTTGGGCTAAGTGAGACTAGTTATTTTTATCTTCCTGTTGACGTTGCTCTTCGTTGATCATTTGCATCAACTGTTGTAAACGTCCTTGTTGGATTTGAGCGCCATGGTTACAGCGCCCATCTGCATGGCTATGACCGGCACAGAACAAATCTTCGCGGGGCCATAAATCGATATCACTTTTATTGGTTTCGTTGGGGCCAAGCATTGTTTCGCCTGAGGCAAGTATTTTTTGGATCAACGTGGATCGACGATCGAGCACCGTAGTTCGATGGGCAATATCATCGGCACGATCAAAATACTTCATGCCATCTATCCATGTCTGTTCGCAACGGCTAAATACCGATAGCGGTGGACCGCTCCAGATTACAAAGTCTGCTTGCTTGCCCGTTTCAAGCGACCCCACATATTGTGAGATACGTAATTGCTTGGCGGGATTTAGAGTAACAAATTTGAGTGCTTCCGCTGGTGGCACGCCGCCGTACTTTACAGCTTTTGCTGCCTCATGGTTGAGGTGGCGACCGAGTTCTTTATCGTCTGAATTAAATGAGACCACGACACC
>DTSG01000156.1:5423-14313 GCA_012965455.1 Planctomycetaceae bacterium
AGCCCACCAGTCGGCGAAGGATGACCCCATAGCACCGTGTTGCGCCATTTCTTTAGCCACTTTGTATCCTTCTAAGATGTGCTGAAAGGTACCGATTTGAATATTGAAATGCTCTAAAGTACGCATGAGCGTAAGGATTTCGTCTTGTCGATAACTGTGGCAATGAATCCAGCGGTCCCCATCGAGTATTTCTTGTAGTGCTTCGAGTTCTAAGTCAACTCGCGGCGGTAATCCCCGATGTGTCTTGTTCCACTGCAGGTGATCTTTTTTATATTGCTTGGCACGCACAAATGCATCGTGCATAATTTGTTCAACGCCCATGCGAGTTTGAGGATAGCGTGTGGTATATTCATCTCCCCAGTTGCTTTGTTTGACGTTTTCTCCCAAAGCAAATTTGATGCCTTGCGGGGCTGCGGCAAATTTCATTTGTTCTCCCAGTGAACCCCACCGTAACTTGATCACTTGGTTCTGTCCGCCAATTGGATTTGCGGAGCCATGTAAAATATTGGCCATCGTGACGCCACCGGCGAGTTGGCGGTAGATTGTTATATCATGTGAATCAACAAAGTCGCCTATGCGAACTTCGGCGGTTATGGATTGTGCGCTCTCGTTGACTCCTCCATCGGTTGCCATGTGTGAGTGGCAATCGATAATTCCGGCAGTGATGTGTTTGCCCGCTGCATCGACAACTAACGCACCGCGAGGGGCTTTTAAATTCGTTCCCACGGCGACAATGACTCCGTTTTCAACAAGCATGTCGGCTTCTTGTAGAATCCCTTGTTCTGCGGAAGTCCAAATGGTTGCATTGGTTATGAGTAGTGCTTTTGGTTGATTAGGTTTGGTGTCTCGGCCATAGGCGCCAAGTGGGAAATTCACAGCAAAGGTTGCTTTATCTTCTGCCTTAGGTTTTTCATCCTTCTTTTTTTGTTTCGCTGAGTCGTCTGGTTCAGTTGTTTTCTCAATTTCTCGTGTAATTGTGATGTCCGTGATCGTCCCGTCCGGCGTGGTCCATTGCCCTTGTCCGTGAACAGGACCCGCGGCAGAATCGTTTCCTATTAATATCAGGGTAAACATGATAAATCCATCTTGGCCAAAATGTTCTCCGGGCAAGACAGCACTTAGCCGCGCACCCCGCAGTGAAACTTTGGTAAGCGGAATGATTACTTGTTGTGGTTCGTCTTCCTCGGATTCGTTTTCGGCATCTTTATCGTCTTCTTGATCTTGTTGTTTTATGGCTTGTGTCAATTGCCCGGATAGTTTGGGAGCCTTCCCTGAAAGTTCAAGGTTCCATATCGCGGGTTCTTTGCCGAGCGACAGTTTCCAGTTCCCGCCGACGTCTAAGAGTGGTTTTTTGTTGAGTTCAAATCGTTGTCCGGCGACCCACACTTCATGGATCTTGGTTTTTGCATTAAAAATATCGCCCGTTGCAATAATCAAGCTTGCTAGTTTTCCTGATGCGACAGTGCCCACGAGGTTTGTTATTCCGAGGGTTGTGGCTGGTTGAGTTGTAAGAGCAGCTAGGGCCTGTTCAGGATCGAGTCCTCGTTGAACAGCACGGCGTAGGTTTTTGAGAAAATCCGATCGTTTATTGAGACCATGGCTTGTGAGCATTATCGGGATACCAGCATTGGCAACGCGGCCTGGGTTTTCTGGGGCAATGTCCCAATGCATTAGCGTTTTGAGTGATACAGCACGTGCCGATTCGATACTGCCAACATTGGGTGCTTTCGGAAAAGCAACAGGTACGATAATACTGCGAGCGGCTTGTTTAATTGCGCCGAGACGTTGATATTCTTTACCGGAGCCGAGCATGATAGCCGATAGGTTAAATTCGCGCGAGAACCGATCGGCACGCAGAAAATACTGTTCGTCGCCTGTAACAAACAGCGCTGTTTGATTTTGTGAAATCAATGGTTGTAAAGCAGCGAGGGCGTCATTACGTTCGGGGCGAGCGGTCGCTTGACCGCTATTAAAAGCACTCCAAGCTTTCGCGTACCATTGGGCATCCAGCAGTGCTTGTCTCGCTAGGGCAACGGCTCCCATCGGTGAATTAGGATAATTGGTGCGGCCGCGCCCGCTAGGCACTGTTAGGTGGATGTGTTGAAAAACGTTTTGACGCAGCACAACACGATCATTGCTGCCGGTGCCACAAATCACAACAGCGCTGTTACCGCGAAAGATCCCTTTGGGAGGAATTGCTAGTCGTGTTGTGAATCCTTGGCTACGGTAAGAGCTGTTCAGTGAACTACTGTTTTTGTAGTTCGCGGCCATATCTAGCTGTGGGGTAATCGCATCGTTCCAATAGGGCGCTCCGAGCGAATTGGAATTGTTCTCAACGCTGTTTTCGCTGTAGGCGTCGATAAAGCCAGCGTAGACAGTTTTTCCAGAAAGATCGATGATACGGGCGCCAGCTGGTGTGGCTCCAGATTTTCGGATTTCTTGAATCACGTCACCCTTAATGACGATCTCCATGTCCTCTAATTTCTCTCCTGGTTTGGTAATAACGCTAGCATGCGTTAACACAGTCCAATCAGGAGTGTTGTCTTGTAAGCCAACGACTGGATCTGTGGTCGGTGTTTGAGATTGTGCGGATAATGAAACCGCTCCCAAAAATAGAACCAACAGACAGAGATTAAAATGGCGTGGAGTGTAATGCAACATAGTAATTTGAGCGTTTCGCTGAGTAAAAATGGATTAAAATCAACTTCTTCAATCCTATGATATATTGCTGGACTTTGAAATCTACCACTCAGATTAAAACGTAGATTGTTTGATGGTGTAGAATAGTGCGAGTTCGATTTCCTTTCCTTTTTAATGTTGTTACTCACTATGCCTAAACGTAATGTCGCCATCATTATTGCTACGTTGCTGCTATCACTGATTTGTTATTCAAAGATTCCGCAAAACAACTATACTCGGCTCTATCAACGGGCAACGGCTATGCTCGATGCTCGCTATGTCGAAAAGATTGATCAGCGTCAATTGTTCCAAGGTGCCATGAACGGGATGATGGCGACTCTTGATGAGCACTCTGTATACATGGCGCCCCGAGAATACCGTGGTTTAGATGAAGTTCTCAATCAAGAATTTGGGGGTCTAGGAATATATATTGAGCGGATTCAAGAGTCCAATGAAATACGGATTATAACACCAGCATTGGGAAGTCCGGCGCTTGAGGAAGGGCTTCAGGCTGGGGATGTTATCGTCCGTATCGGCGATCGCCTTACCGCAGATTTGACAATTGAGGAATCGCAAAAACTGATGAAGGGTCCCGCTGGTGAAGATGTTGAGTTGACGGTACGGAGAGAGGGCGAGGACGAGTTGCTAGCGTTTACGGTAACTAGAGCGATTATTCAAATGGCGTCAGTCCGCGGTTACAACCGACAAGCGGATGGACAATGGAAGTACCGACTGCCAGAAGAAGACGAAGGAATTATTTATATGCAATTGGTCGATTTTGCAGCACGGTCGGCAGAAGAGATCAAGTCAATTTTGGAGGCGGCTCAGGCACAAAGTAGCTACCGTGGAATTATTCTTGATTTACGAGGCAATGGTGGGGGACTGTTGAATACCGCCGTCGATGTTTGTGATTTATTCATCAACCAGCAAAAAATCGTGAGTGTTCGTTTTCGTAATACGCAACAAGACCGTAGCTATGAGGGTACGGCTGAGGCGACGATTGATGCGACCACACCAATGGTGATTCTGATTGACGAGAACTCGGCAAGCGCCAGTGAAATTACAACAGCTTGCCTGCAGGATAATGAACGAGTTGTTGTAATTGGGCAGCGTAGTTATGGCAAAGGCTCGGTTCAGGATGTCGAAATTTTACAAGCGGGAGATGAGGAGCACGCGATTAAATTTACGATTGCGCATTTTTGGAGACCCGATGGACAGAACATTCATCGCCGAGAACCCATTGAACAAGCTGACGCAAACGCCGTGTGGGGCGTCCGGCCAACGGAGGGTTACGAAGTGATCCTGACGACCGAACAGCAAGCGGCAAATCAACAAGATCGGTTGCGAAGGTTTGTGATTCAACCACAGAGAAATGAAACCAACAGTGAGCCGACGGCCGTACCCGCAACAAGTGTTGAATTTGACAAAGAGTCTACTAAACCCAATGTGGACCCGCATTTGCAAAAAGCGATCGAGTATCTAAACCAGCGAGATTTTGCCGCCTAAAAGGCTTGTTGAGGGGAGCAGCAATGCTCGTGAATAGGATTACCAATAGATAATCCTCGTCAAGCAATTATTGACTGGCGTTGGGATCTTGCGGTACGAGTTTAAAGACTTCACCGTCGAGTCCCATTTCTTGTAGATCGCTGGTGGTCCAATCCTCACCGCTGACAATGATGATGCTGCCGCGGGTCACATCGAACTTGCCTGTTTCTGCAAAGTACGGCGGTCGTTCGAGTATGTATTCGTAACTTCCTGGCGGCAATGAGATTGAAATCGGGTTCGACTTTGACAGTCCATCATCTTGCGAGTCATTGATTTTATAAATCTCTTTTCCGGCAGATGTTATTTTAATTTCCCACCGCTTATTTCGGTATTCAACAGGGAACTGAACTTGCACATAGCCGGGGCGATTTTGATACCAAATGCCGCCAGCGAGTCCGCATAAAACAACGATGGCCAGAAACGTGATGAAATAATTGACTTTTCCATAAGTGCGTTTTGCATTTCGTTTGGCGGTGACCGATTCGGATTCGATCTCGGGTACGGTTCGGCGACTTGGTCGACTTGCTGTTTCAACGGATAATAAAATGTCGGGCCGGTCGACCTCCATGGTCGAGGCATTGTCATCTCCAATGTCCAAGTCGATACTTTGAATCGATTGGATGAGCGACTCGTCTGATTGGATATTAGGTTCTAATGACACCGTTGCCAAACGGCATGTTTCTAATGCTCCGACCACTTCGTCCATCGATTGATAGCGATTGTTAGGATCTTTAGCAAGCATGCGGCGGAATATTTGGTCCAATAACTCTGGGATGTCATCACGAGAATCGTGAAGCGAGGGTATGGGATCGTCTCGGTGCGATAGGAGCTTTTGGATTACGGAGGACCCAGGAAAGGGCGCGTGTCCCACGAGGAGTCGAAAGATAGAGCAGCCGAGGCTGTAGATGTCAGCGCGTTGATCGACATGATGGACGTCTTCCGCTTGTTCAGGTGACATGTAATCTACGGTGCCAATGATCTGGTTGTGCTGGGTGATGCTGTCGTCGTCACTATCTTGAGGTCGCTGCAAGGAGACGAGGCCCATATCGAGTATTTTAATGACCCCATCATCATCCAGCAGCATGTTATGTGGCTTGATGTCGCGGTGAATGACGCCTTGATTGTGCGCGTAGGCGAGTCCCACTGCAGCTTGCGTCATATAGCCAATGACTTCGGGGACCGTTAGGACAGTCTCGCGTCGCACGACCACCCCTAAATCCTCACCCTGCACTAATTCCATTACCATGTAGTACTTTTTGCCAGATTGGTTGGCATCAATCGCTGTGACGATATTAGGGTGAGACAGCTTGGCGGCGACTTCAACTTCGCGAAAAAACCTTCGTAACGTAGAGCTGTCGGCTGTTACTTTAGATGAAATCACCTTGATAGCCACTCGGTGCTTCATCGTTTTATGTTCAGCTTCATAAACAATGCCCATACCGCCACGGCCAATAATCTTAATTAAGCGATAATTATCTAGCTGGAGGGAATGGACTTTTCCTTGGCAGAGTCTTTGAGCTTGAAATTTACTTAGAATCCCTTCTTTTCGTAGGGTCTTTGCCAACGCATCGCCATCGATCGGTCTTGCTTCGACCGCCTGATTAGCAATCCATTCACGGACTGCCTCGGCAGTCATGATTTCCGCTTCGTCTAAATAGCTGATAAATTGCTTTAAGGAGACAGCCATTAATTCGGTGGTGGAATGGGAGTGGGTGGGTGAAAGTCTGTGAGGTGAATTACAGGGTGCATTGCTCCTTATAGAGTACCACGTAATTGATGTTCAACAATATTCGGGGTTGTAATTTAATTGCGGCAAAGTTCATCAAAAGACATAACTGGCCAGCGACACGAAGCTTGCAATTGCTGGGCATCCGCTTGATGTTCAGTGAAAAAGATAATGTCGCCGGAAGTAGCACGGCATAAATCAACGTCTCCGGCAACCCGCTCTTCTTGTTCCACACGCCAGTCAATCGATCCCTCGTTGATTTGAAAATAGCGGCGGTCGTCGGTTGATAGGGTGCTGTATTGTTGTTGTGTGCCATAGGAGACGGCGCGTAAGCCTTGGGTTTGCAACCAATCCCGATTGATAAGCAGACCATCAGGACAAAAATCCCAACGCTGGAGATGGGGTCGGTAAACATGATTTGTCGACCATTGAGTGATTGGCACTCTAGTAAAACATGTCATAGGTAATTCTCCGTGAATTGTTTTACTTGCGGCAGTCAGGGTTTTCGATGCAATGATACGTCGTAAGGTATTTAGTGCAGCGTGGTTTGATTGTGGAAGTTCGTCTAGCAATTGGTTGATCCAATGTTGACGTGTTTCATCTGGCCAAGGACCGTCACAATCGCGTGTCCAGTGGCCAAGATAGTTTGCGCAGGTGAACCACTCAGGTAAAGCAATAGTTCCAGTGGAATTAAATGGCTTGAAATTGACTACTCTTGTAGTTGGTGTTTTGACTTGCAAGTACCGAACGTGATCAGTTGGTTTGTTATGTAGTAGTGCTGTTAATAAACTGTTATTACGGAGTTGCAACACATCGACAATATTGGCGCTGGCGATTAGTATTCGGTCGCGGAGAGCTGGCCGGTTGGACAAATTATTTTTGTTAGCAGGAGTCGTGGCGTTGACGGAGGGGCCTGCCAAAACGTCATAGGGTGCCGATAATTTGGATTGGGGTTTGTTGATGATTGCTGCCCATTTGGTGGGGTTGGAATAGCAGTGTATGGTGCCGAGAGTAAAAGCCAACTTTCGTTGTCGCGCTTGGATGAACTCGTGAGTCGTTGTTTGTGGGGTTGTGAGAATTAGTTGTGTTTGTTGAGAGGCTTGTGCGAGACATTCGTTGAGTGCAGCGAACCAAGGTATTTGTTCATAAAGTGGGTGTTTAAGGCGTGAAGAGATAATCGCGCGAGATTGTATGGACGGTAGTTCGCCTCGATAGAGATATGGGCGTTTACCAATGGCGTTTCCGATGGATGGTGCGAACCACGGCGGCGGATCAAAGGTAATGTTGTACGACTGTTGTTGGGCAATCGGTGGCATCGCATTTCCCCTATTCACTGGTGCTACAGAAGCGCAAGCGGTGTGCGGGAAATAGTATTTTAGGCGTGCTTATCAGTAGCGGATAGATTTGTTGGGTGTTAGGTGTCACCGCGAATGACAATGTTTGAAGAATCTACGCGATCCAGTGCTGGAACCAATTTTCGAGCATCAGCAGTGACCACAGTCGTTGGCTGTGGTCAGTCTTTCCAGATTGGTGGTCGCTGAGCATGGTCTCGATCTGCTTGCGTTGAACCCAGTCGTGGCACTGAGCGTTGCTCGCGAGAAGCGTGTCACGAGTTTGGTCACGCAGTTCATTGCGAAACCAATGATCTAGCGGCACGCCAAATCCCATTTTGGGGCGGTGCCAAATATTTTCTGGTAACAACTCTCCAAACGTGTCCTGCAGAATCTGCTTGCCTGTGCCTCGCCGCACTTTCATCGAAGTCGGAATACTTGCCGCAAATTCTACGAGATGATGATCCAAAAACGGTTGTCGACATTCTAGTGAATTCGCCATCGTAGCGATGTCAACTTTGGTGTTTAAGTCACACGGCAAGTAGGTCAGTAAATCAGCCGTACAAGCAGCGGCGACGGCATCCCGTTTTCCTGCTCGGTTCCAAGCCGCACTCAAGAACAACGCGGGATCATGATCTCCCTGCTCGGCTAGCTGCTCGCAAAAAGAATCCGTGTAATAATTCAGCCGCTGCTGGTAGGGGAAGATATTAATCCAATCCAAATAGCGATGCACCGGAGAAAATCCAATGGGGTCCAAAAACCGGTGGAGTCGCCGTAAACGCGATTTGTAGCGGGAACTGCCGGGTAATAGTCGATGTAATCCTAAACGCAGCAGAGCTTTGATCGGCGGCATACGGTCTATCTTATTGGCCAACGCAATCGCCCGGTATCGTGGATAACCCGCAAATAACTCATCTCCGCCGTCGCCTGATAGCGCTACCGTGACATGCTCGCGAGTCAACTGTGCTAAATACCATGTGGGTATCGCGCTACTGTCAGCAAACGGCTCGTCATAATGCTTGGCGAGCGCGGGTAAAATATTTATCGCATCGGGCTCAACTATAAATTCATGGTGGTCGGTGCCAAGATATTCTGCGACCTGACGAGCATATTTACTCTCGTCATATTCCTTGACTGGAAAACCAATGGAAAACGTTTGTATCTTTGATGCGTTTTGATGTATCTGCTGATGTTGATTCATCAGGGCAACGATCAACGATGAATCCACACCACCGCTGAGAAAAGCACCTAAAGGCACTTCGCTTTCCATCCGAGAATGAACACTGGTCGTAAGTAGTTCGAGTAATTTTGTTTTTGTGTCGCTCAGGGACAAATCGTGAACACGCTCAAGATCGGGATTCCAGTAGCATTGCGTATGTAATTTTCCATCTTCAAAAACGGCATAATGGCCCGGAGCAAGTTTATCAATCGATTGAAATATTGACCGCGGATGGGGGACATATTGATAGACCAAAAAATCGTCGAGCGCGCGGGGGTTCATCTCACGTTTCACAAGACCGCTCGCAAGAATGCTCTTCAGTTCACTACCAAATATGACTTGCCCACTACTTGAGTGGTAATGGTAGTAGAGTGGTTTTTGGCCAAGGCT
>DTSG01000157.1 GCA_012965455.1 Planctomycetaceae bacterium
GGCTCAATTTATAACTCCTTCTAGATAGATTGCAAACGTTGCAGCGCCGTGGCCACTTCACCGACAACATTCCGCGACGACGCTGGGTCGACCGTGAAATACCCAGCGTAATGTTGCTCTTCAAGCATCGCAAACAACTGATCGAAATCAACAGCCCCCGCCCCAAATGCAGCAGCCGCACCTTGTCCTCGAGCAATATCTCGCAATCCATCACGAATGCGCATGTGAACAACATAAGGTGCTAAACTCTGAGTCGATTCAGTGGCGGAATAACCATTCATTACTAGACTACCAGGGTCCAGATCAACCGCTCCATAGCCAGCAGGTAAAGTTGCTAACATGGCCGCTAATACCTCTCCGTCTTCCGACCCCGTCCGAGCGGCTAGCAGCGCGCCGACTCGTTGCCCATACTCACCTAAATCCACCAATATTTGTTGCAGCGCCGTGAAACTTGAATCTTCCTGATCCTCAGGAACCACTCCAATGCGATTGGTAACAACATTGCAGCCTAAATTCGATGCCAATAGCATCGCTTGTCGAGTCGCTTCTACGCGACGGTCAAGGTCAGCCATAACGTTGTAGCCACGGCGAGTATTAAAGGATAACGCGCTAATACGTAGCCCTTGATCATCTAACAGCTTACGAATTTGACGAATCGCTGTTTGGCTCATCTCCCCCAGTGGAAGTTCATGTCGGGCATCGATTTCCACCGCTTTCGCTCCTAGCTCAGCAGCTCGAATAAGTGCCTTGCGAAAAGGGAGCCCAAAACAAGCGAGTCGAACGGCGGGGCGGATTCTCAACAACGGGCAATATCCTGATAAAGTAGTTTTTAAGCAGTCTCTAAAGTTCTTCTTTATCTTACTTTGCAATCTCCGCCTGTGAGAGGTCCCTCTGAGGCGATACAATAAAATTTGTTACCGCAGTGATGTTGAATATCCGCGGTTAACTTATTTTTCATTCACAGCGACTGCTTCACACCACGTAGAACTCCGCCCACCACATAGACACATGCCCTCTCCACGCTTTCTTACCGCCTTACCCGTATTCGACGAAGTGCAATACGTTAACGAAGTGCTGGATCTAGTTAAACAATATAGCGATGAAATTTTGGTCGTTGACGATGGATCAACCGACGGTACAACGGAACAATTGCAAAGACGCGATGATGTCCGCATCGTTACACACACAGAGAACCAAGGGTACGGTGCAGCTCTGCGGACCGCATTTGAATACGCAAAAGAGCATGATTTTGAGATTATTGTCACGATTGATTGTGACGGCCAACATGAACCACAACGCATACCCGAATTTGTGGCGGCGTGTACCAAATCCGTTGACATCGTTTCCGGCAGCCGCTATCTCACTCAATTCCCTGATGACACGCCACCACCTGAACAACGCCGTAAAATCAATCAAACCGTCTCTACTGAACTAAGCCGACGTTTGAATATCAAACTGACAGATGCATTTTGTGGCTTCAAAGCTTACCGCACAGCATCACTCGATAAGCTCACACCAACCGAAAATGGTTACGCGATGCCCTTAGAGCTCTGGGTTCAAGCTGCCCAAGCTAACTTGAATATTATCGAATTGCCCGTACCCTTGATATACCTCGATGAAGCTAGGTCGTTCGGCGGTGTCCTCGATGACGCTGCCACTCGACTAGAATACTATCACTTGGTCTTGGACCGTAGCATCGCCAAATGCGAAATGTTTGCTTAGTCGCAGCCCGAAGATTCTCCTAGCGAAACTAGACTTGATATGAATCAGGCCAGCATCAATTACCGCAAGCTGCAAGCACCACCGGGCAATGGTGACTGTTTTATCGAGCCGCCTATCTCTGAAAGCCAGAGTTACATTCATGCCAACCACCAACGGTTCGCTGCCTTCGCTGACATCGAAATCGGCGGCCTCAGTTTCACAGCCTTGCGTCAACAAGCACGCGACGAAATAATCACCGCGGGACGAGAACATACGCAAACCTATCTGGATCTCACACACACCGAAGTCATCGAGACAACATCGATCGTTCTTACCGGTCACCAACCCACACTGTTTCACGCAGGCGTCTGGTTTAAGAATTTTTGCTTAGATCACATCGCTAAACATACTCAGTCGCTGGCCATTAATCTCATCATTGACCATGACTTAGTTAAATCGACATCGATTAAAGTACCTTCGCAAACTGGCAATACGGTCACACTAAAAACCATCGCCTACGATGTGACCGCTGCGTCTAACAGAATTGAAACAACCGGCATCCAAGACGAAAACCTGTTTAACTCTTTTCCACAACGCGTTGCGGATCAGCTTAACGTTTTTGTCGAAGATCCGCTCTTGGAGTCATTTTGGAAACTCGCTCAACAAGCCCCTACGGATATTATTGGTCATAAATTTTCTCACGCACGCCATCAGTTGGAACACCGCCTGGGCATGAATAGTTTGGATGTCCCGTTTAGTACGTTGTGTCGCGGTGCCAGCTTTGCACGTTTGTTACTGCATTTGATGAAAAATGCCGCTCGATTTCATAAAGTTTACAACGCCGCCATTTGTGAATATCGAAAAGTCCATCGCATTCGTAACCCCGGACATCCGGCACCGGAATTAGAAATCTTATCAGATCGAATTGAGTTGCCGCTGTGGAGTTGGACCAGCTCAACGGCTCAACGGCAGCGGCTTTTTTGCCAAGTCACTGCTGAGCAACTCATCCTATCCGACCTGCCGGCTTCCTTTGAACTACGGCTAGACCTCGCTGCTTCATCAAGCGAATGTGTCGAGCAGCTACAAGCATGGCAGCAAACTGACATCCAATTTCGATCGCGGGCTTTGTTAACCTCCATGTTTTCTCGCTTGCTTTTGGGCGATCTATTCATTCATGGTATCGGCGGAGGTAAATATGATCAGGTTACCGATCAGATCATATTCGAATTTTTTGGACAGCAACCGCCCCTGTTTTCAATCGCTACGGCCACGCTTGGCTTGCCGGTTCCGCTGCCCAATGATGGCTCAACAGCCATTGCGGCCGCAACGGTGGATCTGCGACACCTACAATTCGCGCCAGACAAATACCTGCGAAGACTAGAACAGCTAGGGATAATTCTCGATGCCCAACAAGCGGCACTATTGATTGAAAAACAACAATTATTGAAAGACTCGCGGGCAATGACTGACAAACAAGCGTGGCATCAGGCGATCGAGAAAATAAACCAAGACATCCGTAACACACTGCCTGCTGCCGCTGCACAACTCGAGTCACATCGACAACAAATGGAAATAACACAAAATGAGCGGACCTTGCTGCAGTCTCGTGAATTTCCGTTTCTATTATTTCCTCTAAAAACTTTGGCCACCTTACTGGAAACTGGTTTGAAAACGCCTTAGAGTACAGATGTGGATGGAACCAAGGTACCGTAGGGAGGGATTCGCTCGGGATGAGTTCAAGTATTAGTACTCAGCGCACTAAAGTGCTGGACGGGTTACTAACCAATATTATTCGGATTGAGGGGCTGCCGACATCGCGCGGCACCGTAACCGTTTCACCTGCTCAAGCTGGTGATCATGGACCGATTAACCGCTTTCTGCAGAACATCTTCCGCAAACCGACCTCCACGGATTTCGCGGCTCAGCTCGAAGATCCCCGATATGAACCGAGCGATCGAATTGTCGCCAGACTGGGAAATCAAATCATTGGTCACGCGCGCGTTCAAATGCGAGATATCCACTTTGGTGATCTACAATTGCCAATTGGTTATGTTTGCGAGATGGCAACCAACCCGGAATTTCGCCAGCATGGCATCGGTACTGCTATCTTGAAGCAAGTTCATAGCTTGATGACCGAACAGGGCGCGGCAATTGGTTTACTCAAAACACCAGCGGTTCGGTTTTACCAGAACAACGGCTGGATTGTTGGTGGGCGGCATAGTTACAGCGTCGCGACTGCCCGAAATATACTATCACAGCTACGTACACCAGATCCTGCTGTGCGTGACCAAGCTAATAATCCGCTGCTAGCTCCTCGGCAACCTTTGAATGTTCGGGTTTGGCGGCGAGTGGAACAAGAAGCGCTAATACGACTTTATCATATTAATACACAAGGTACCTTTGGTGCGTTTGTTCGCAGTGATGCCACGTGGCGGTGGCT
>DTSG01000158.1:0-347 GCA_012965455.1 Planctomycetaceae bacterium
GCCGTAGTGAATACCGCGAGCAATTAGCAGCACATGTCACGAGTCCAAGAAATCGATTGTTTGCAGAATCATTTGTTAATCGAGTCTGGAAGAAGATGGTTGGACGTGGGTTTGTAGAACCCGTTGACGACTTTCGTGGAGACAATCCAGCCAGTCACCCACAGACGCTTGCATTCCTAGCGGATGAATTTGTTGCCCACGGTTATAGTTTTAAGTCATTAGTGAAAATGATTGCCTTATCAGACGTATACCAGCAAAAACAGGCACCCTACGGAGTCGACACGATAGAGCAGGAAGCCCTAGAAGTTGCATTTCTCGCTAATCCGATGCGTCGAATGATAAGTGAA
>DTSG01000158.1:357-4136 GCA_012965455.1 Planctomycetaceae bacterium
GATCGTCACAGCTGGGCATTTGTTTGCCGTTAAACACAGCCCTGGCCAGAACGAGCGAGTTTATCAAGAGCAGATTCGTTTCCTTGTTAAGGATGGCGAGGGCAATACCGTTGGTCTAGGTGATGCCGTCGCAACTGCAGATGTCCAGGATCTAGCGGGCGTGGTGCCTGCCAAGACAATGGAAAACCAAAACAGTCAGATGAAGAATAACGCTGGCGGTGCCTATCGCTTAGAAGAGGCAATAGAACTCGATTTCAATGCGTTGTTAATGCAGGATGATGAAGTGTCGCTGGACAAAATGGTAGCCAAATCCACTGAAGAGCTTGAAGCTGAACGAATGGCGATGCAACGGCCCACCAAAGCTCGCCCAGGTATGAAATATAAAACGGAGACAATCACGCGTACGGTGGACGATAATCCACGATTTAGTTCTTCACTAAGAATGGCAACACCGGCTCGCGTCGGACATTTCGTGCGTGTTTTCGGCCAACCATCTCGTGCGGATTTAGGGGAGAAGCGAGATGACACACCAACGATGCGACAGGCGCTAATGATGTTAAATGGCCGATTAACCCATGAAGCATCACGTGTAGGCGACTTGGAACCGGTGCACGCATTATTAGTAGGTGCCGAGCCTCAACTCCTAAAAGCAATTACGCTTGCCTACCACGAGATATATACCCGCAACCCGACTGAGGCAGAAATCCAAGCAGGTCAACAAATTATATCCGAGGCTGCTAATGTGAAAGCTGGCTTTGCCGACTTGCGGTGGATCATGCTCAATAGCAACGAGTTTAGATTTATTCCATAACATACAAACAAATCAAATTGCGTAAAAACAAGACAGAGATTTTGAGTTTTAGGTAAATAGGAGAATTCGAACGATGGCATGTAAAGAATATAGACTTAGTCGAAGAGCGATGATGGGCACGACGAGTGCGTCGATTTTGGGATTCGGCATCCGAGATCTATTAGCCTTTTCTGGCCAAGATCACACTGCTAAGGCCGAGCACGTGATTTTGTTTTGGAATGGAGGTGGGATGTCCCACCTTGATACATGGGACCCGAAGCCAGGTCGTCCAACTCAAGGTGAATTCAATCCGATTTCCACCTCAGTTCCTGGGATGCAAATTTCAGAGATCTTCCCCAAACTTTCCAAACAGATGCACCACGCGGCGCTCGTTCGTTCAATTGCGGGTACTCAAGGGGCTCATGGTCGAGCAACTTACAATGTACAAACGAGCTATTTGCCAAGTACCAATTTGCGTCATCCGGGCGTTGGTTCTGTGGTCGTCCATGAATTGGACAACAACAGCGATCTACCTCCCTACATTACGATCAGTGGACAAGCTCGCCGCGCTGGCTACTTAGGGCAACGCTGTGAGGCTTATTATGTGGCAGCTCCGGGTGAAAAAGATCCTTACTTAGCCTTTCCTCAAGGCATCGGTCAAGTCCGCGGTGATCGTCGTTTGGAAGAGTTAGCCAAAATGAACAAACGCTTTGCGGTTAAAAAGGAAGATGCGCGTCTTGCGTCCACTCAGACATCGATTGATGATGCTGTGCGACTCATGCGCTCGCCAGCCTTGGAAGCGTTTGAACTTGATAAAATTGATGCAAAGACGCTTGCTCGCTATGGTGATACGAATTTTGGTCGTGGTGCATTAATGGCCAAGCGATTGGTCGAAAAGGGAGTTCGTTTCGTCCAAATCAATCGAGGTGGCTTTGATACGCACAGTAATAACTTTACTGCGATGAGCAATCATGGCGAAGTCATGGACCCAGCCTTGGCGTCTTTGATTGAAGACTTGAGTGAGTCTGGCATGTTAGAGAAGACGATGGTTATTATGCTCAGTGAGTTTGGTCGAACTCCTCGTATTAATGACAACGCTGGTCGTGACCACTGGGCTCCTGTGTTTAGTGGATTTATGGCTGGAGGAGGAATTAATGGCGGTCAGGTTATTGGTTCATCTGACGAAGATGGTTTCATGCCAAAAGATCGACCTGTACAAGTAGCTGATATCAATGCAACGATGTGTCATGCATTGGGTATCGATCATGAAAAGGAAGTCATGACGCCATTGCTACGCCCCATGAAGTTAGTTGATAACGGCAGTCCGATAATGGAGCTTTTTAGCTAGTCGAACGGTGCCGGTACAGCGGGCGTAATTAATTGGTTTTTAAGGCAATCGGGCAGAGCCTAGCAATCGGGTGCTGTCCGATTTGTTGAATGTGACTTTATCTAAATATTGATCGAGGCTTTAACACACCATGCAGTACTTCTTTGTTCGTCCGTTCTTCCGTCAATCGTTACGCACTGCTGCTCAAACAATTGTTTACAATTTGCTAATACTGGCAGTGGCAATTGGTAGTCTTTCCCAAACTGCCGTACTACTTGGGCAAGACAATGAAGTGGTTGAACCCGCCCGCCCTGCTTTACGAGGATCGTTGGTAGAAGACCGCGCAGCTCGTAAGTTAATCGATGCTGGTGAGGCTCGTTTGGATGTCGATGAAACGACCAAAGCACTAGAAATTTGGAAATCGGTAATCGAGCGTTATCCACGAAGTCGCGTACGGTTTACGGCTCACCTCCGTCTCGGTAAATATTACTTAGATCGTGAACGAGCCTACGATCGTGCTCGTACTCACTTCGAAGCCGTCACGACGGAAGACAATCGAGATGACGCTCAACGCGCCGAAGCAATGCTCAATGTGGGGATTTGCCATTATTGGTCACGGCTATACGGTAAATGTTTTCAAGTGATGCGGGATGTGATTGCAGAGTTTCCCGTTAGTCCCGAAGTGAATCAAGCGTATTACTATATCGGACTGGGGCATTTTCAGCAGGGACATTATAGTCGCGCCATCACCGCTCTGGAAAAGGTCGGGACAACCCTCTCTGCTGAGGACAGCAATAACGAGAAACTAGAAGCGACAAAGCGATTTTTTATCAAAGTTGAAGACGCTGATCTCGCCGTTCTAACCTCCGAAGATAGCGTGGATGTGATTTGCAAATCATCGGGCGGCGATCAAGAAACGGTACAGTGTTTTCCAATTGGGCGTAACGTGCGGATCGTGCTGGGATCCATCCCGACCAGATTAGGTGTTCCGGTGTCGGGCAATGGAGTGCTGGAAGTCAAAGGCGGTGATACGGTTGAGATTCTTTATACCGACGCGCATACTGCTGACAAAACAATCAACGTGGAAGTGTTGTCTACGGTGACTGTAGTGGGTGATGGGATTGTTCAAATAAAAGACGGTGCATTTGTTGAAACAATCAAGGGAGTCGTGTTAGGCAAGACCGTTAACGTTGAAGTTGTTGATGCGGACCGTGACACAAGTGCTGGGGCTGACCAAGTGCAAGCGACCGTATCGATTTACCGTCGTAAAACGGATGAAGAAATGGAGACGGAAACCGCAGATTTGATTGCCAAGCAAGAAATTCCAACGGCTGATGAAGCAGCACAGGCACTCGTCGACGTCGAAGATCTGGCGATGTTTGAGGACGAACAAAAAATTGATCGGTTTAAGCTAATCGAATCGTTTTCCGTGACACTAACCGAAGTTGCCGTGCAGCGTGAACTGGCGACAAGATTTAATCTCTCGCAGGAAGCTGCCACTGATGAAGGCAACGACGACGGTAATGCTGGCAAGCAAAATCCGGACGACCCAACGGCTGCTGCGGACAATAGCGCGGTACCGGCAGAATCTACCCCGGCTTCATCAGCGATTCACAGCGGAGTGTTTCGAGCGACAGTTTCTGTAATACGAAGCGGTGCATC
>DTSG01000159.1 GCA_012965455.1 Planctomycetaceae bacterium
GGAGCGAAACCCGGAGGGTTAATATCGGCAAAAGCATTACAAATCGCGTCCGGATCATCAACATTAACAAGCAGAGCATCTCCGGCCACTCCCGTTCCTGTATAATTCGTTGTCTGAAAGTTCCCTGCCGCTTCATCAAATCCGTAGCGTGCCGTAATATCATGGATTTGATTGATAGTGAAAAAAGTATTCGTAGTGGATGATAACTGATTCTGCAATACATCATGTTCCAGTTCCGGATCAAAAATGTCCAGAAACGCCAGATCAACACCACCGTCAGCACGAATGCCTATCGGATTTGACGGGGGCCCAACGTCCCCGGTTTCCACAATCACATTGTTTCCACGGGTATCTGTAAATTCCGGACCAGCAACACCATTGGTGTCGTGCCAGCCGAATGGTGAGACAAGTAAATCCGCCGGATCTTCAATAATTTGTTGCGAACCTTCATCCGGATTCCCAGCCGGTAAAGCGATGGCGTTGTATTTAGCATTCATAACTCCATCGATCGCCATCAGGTAGTCACCCGATTCAGCAGATACAAACGCAGCGTACGCATGCTGCCCGTCTCTCGTATTAATCCCAAACGCCCAGAACAAATCCACACCACTGCCGTTATAGGCATAGCCAAGTGCCCCTTTGATGGGTTCACTAGCAACACCGGATTCCGAGATAATTATTGATTGATTCTGCCCGGTGGGCGGCTGCAATAGCACCGGCGATTCCGTGACAGTTAACCCAAGCGCAGAAAAAGCTGTCGCCAAAGCATCAATCGGATCGGTGTTCGTCATCAGGGGATCGGTCGTCCCACCATCACCTAACCCAGGCAGGAAGGTTGATCCTGCGGCAACGATTCGGCCATCATTTTCAACGCTAATATTGATCAGGCTACCGAGCACATCTAGGCCGTTGTACTGCTGCTGCAGTGCGATGTGTGTAACCCGAGTATGCTCGCTCACAAACTGGCTCAAAACACGATAACTACCCAAGTCTTCTGCGGTTAACCCAAAATCGGAAGCATTGGCCTGCAGATATTCTTCGGCAACCTCTAAAGGTATTTTACCCAGCGAAAAACCCGATTGGTAACCATCGGCACCCACCATCGTCGACGGTGCCAGGATAAAGTTACCCAGATCTTCGCCTTCGGCAACTTCCGCAAAAGCGGCTCCTAGATCGCCCGCCAGCAAATTACGATCTTCTAGGTTTTCGAACTGCAGCCCAGCAAGAAATTCCTTGCGATTTAGGGTTTGCTGGTTGTTGCGTTTCATGATGCTCTTAAACATTTTTTTACGTCTGCCATATATCGAGAAATCCCCCTGTTTAAGAACGATTATCAGCTCGTTAAGGCAACAACCTTAATAACCATCCTTGGTATTAACACCGACTACAAGACTCCTATCGATAAAACGACGTTCGGTTACCGTCGATTCACTTTCGCTTCGTGACTCAAATCCACTCACCAAAGATGTCATCGGCCATATCATTAATGGCCAACTCTAATTCTTCGATCTCATCGGCTTCAACACTTTCGTGATTTCCACCAACAAACATTGACAGTCCAATTTCGTTCTCACGAACTCGCATCCATTCGTCGACACCAGTAGCTTCTGGAGCATCAGTAGCTACTATGTCGATACTGTCAATTGATGTATCTAACTTTGATTGGGTAGGCGCCATTGGCGTAAATTCGCCCTCAGCCGCTTCATTCATAAATTCGCTGCGGTTGTTCAGATAGTTGATAATCGAGAGTGCATCGAGCGGTGTGATGTACGCGTCTCGATTCACATCTAGACGATTGTCATAAGATAACTCTTCACCTTCCGCCAACCCGCGTGAACCGTGGGCGTTGAGGTTATTGATGATGTTCAACGCATCTAGCGGAGTCACTGCACCGTCTTGGTTGATATCCAACTCGCCTTCACCGCTACCGCTGGTAACAGCTACGGTAAGCGTCTTGAAGTTAATATCGTTATGAGCGACTGCCGCGGCGGGATTAATCGTCAGCGTATCATGCAGCGGCGAAGTGCCGGGTACAGGTGAATCGCTACTGACGTCAGCCGGATCTGCTTGCACAGTCGTTACGCCTGGATTCAACCCGCGGAAGTCAACAGTGAAGACCGTCAGCGGTGCACTACCGTTGACAACTGCTAAGTCTTGGAACGCTCCCGCTTCGTTAACCAATCCAGGAACTGACAAGTCACCAGATTGACCATTCGGGAAACTCGCTCCAAAGGTCAGGCTATCAGTAATCATTTGCAGGTTGTCACGACCATAAACCAGATCTAGGTAGGCAGCGAATATACCGGCGTCACTAGCAGTCACGGGCCGTCCATCTTGGACAGATATTTGGACGGTGAGTGTTTCACCGACTTCAATATCGACTGAATCAACCAAGGCACCACTTGTTGGGTGAATCGCTTGCACGATATATGAGATATCGTCATCCGTAGGGTTAAAACCATCGGTAGTCACTTGAATCGCTACGTTACCCTTGTGGGTATCAACACCCAAAGCGTTGGTGATGGTATAGGTTAGTTTGTCCAGCCCAAAGAAACCGGCGTTTGGTGTGTAGCGAATCTGTCCACTGTGAATGGAGGCCGTTCCGTTGACAGGACCATCGATGACGGCCAACACGACTACGGGATCCGCTTGGCCAGAATGATCGTTAGCGGCAACGTCGATATCCGTGAATGCTGGTGCTGTGACAGCGCCGACAACAACCGTATAGTCATCAACAGCGAACAAATCAGGATAGCTTTCAGATGGCTGCAAGTGCACGATTGTCACTGTCGCAACCGATTGGTTTCCGGCTCCGTCTTGAATTGTGTAATCGAAGCTATCGCCGTCGATATCACCCAAGGCTGGCTTGTAAAGGACGTGAGTCCCGCCAGGAGCAATTTGAATGATTGCCCCAGAATCGCCTACCGTAACTCCCACAACTGTATTAGGTGGAGTACTACTTTCAAGGTCGTTCTGCATCACCAGTAGCGTATTGAAGTCACTATTCACATCGACTTCTAAGCGGTCATCGACTGCCAGTGGTTGATCTGTCAGTACGCCAATTGCGTAATCTTCAACTTCGCCGGCCACGGCCGCACCATTCGGCCCTAAACCTCGTTCGTAGCCATAGCGGAATCGAGCATAGGTATCGCCCAGTTGAGCATCTGCCGGAATATTAAAAGTAAACGTGTTCGTACCGGCCACAACATCGCCGTCTGTGATGATTTGTTCATCAGCATCAAACACGCCATCCGCATCAAAGTCGAGCCAGGCTTGGATCACGCCGTTGGAAACATCAAATGCGCTAATCTCAATATCAACGCTGGCAGTCGTGTCTGCAACGAGTTCTGTAGTAAACGTCACGCCGTCTTCGTCGTCTGTATCGGAGTTATCATCGCCATCGGCAAAGGCACCGCTTTGCGCTGCAACTTCTGCATCAACGCCGGCACCCATAAACAAACCCTCGACAATTCCATGCGAGGCTTCGCCCGCAAGGTCATAGGTATCCGGAGCATCACCAAAGTCGATCACCGAATTATTTCCAAAGTCGACGTCGAGTGAGGGCAGGCCTAAGATCATCGTAATATCATTTTGGCCATCGACTGGAAGGGTATGAGCATAACCGGGATCCAGTACTTCGCGGATCGTCACAGGACCCGCTTCGTTATAAATAATATTGTAATTTCCATCTTCATCGGTGATGACAGCGGGTTCACCAACATCAATCTTAGCGTCATTATCAAGGTCGACATAAATGTAGACTCCGGCAATTCCCGTTTCACCGGGGTCTTGCACGCCATTGGCATTCTCATCATTATATTTGGTGCCAAACACGCCGATGGTCTGACCGGACGGCTTAAACCCAAAATCAACATCGTCTGTGGACGCACCCGTAACAACGAAGACGTCATGACCACCATCATTGATAGGGCCACCTTCAAATTGAATAGGATCGGGCAGTGTTTGTCGGAAATTCGTTTGAGGCAATGCCTTAATCGAGAAGGCACCACCTAGATACAACTCAAATGTGTAGTTGCCATCGACGTCCGTGGATTGATAAGGTTCCAGTCGCTCATGCGTGCCATTATCGTTCAGGTCCATGTAAATGGTGACACCTGGCAAAGGTGCTTC
>DTSG01000160.1 GCA_012965455.1 Planctomycetaceae bacterium
GCGTCAGACAACGTTTTAGCGGTATTGTTATGAAAGAAATGCACACGCTGCCCCACGCCCAACAATGACGGTGGATTGAATTCCTGATTACCTTCGGAGTCCGTCAATCCAACATCAAACAAACCCGTAACGGTAAACGCCGGAGGAGCATGGCATTGTCGACAATCCGCTTGTTGAAACACTTTTTGACCGCGAGCGATCGCTGCCTTGTCTACCTGCTTACGCGCTTCATCAATACTTGGAGGCGTTGGTAATGTCTTCACGAAAGCAGCGAGTTCCTGCAGTTGTTCATCCGACGGTGGGTCATCCATCTGCATCGTTTGCGTCAGCGAGTTCTTAATCTGAGTCTGTAAATCTGCAGCTTTTCCGTTCCAGGCAAACGGAGCCGTGTTTGCTTTGCCCAGCAACGTCAAAACTCGCTTGGGGGCTCCAAACGACTTGTCACTAAAATTGTCATTTAATAATCCATTGGTGTGTCCATCCGTGTGGCAACTATGACAACTCATCCAGCCATCGTGGGATAACTTCGCATTAAAAAACAACCGTTCACCACGATCGACCTCCGTCCACGTACCCTGTGGACCTAACGGAATTTGCGTACTCTGTTGGTCTTTTAGACTAACAACCGATATCGAGTCGCTGAGCATGTTTGCCACATAGATTCTATCCTCCGCAGATGTAACAACAATATCCATCGGTCGCAATCCGACTTTGATCCGCTGCAAACTGAAGTCGTCTTCTCGACCATAAGCAATTTCGCCCACACCGCCCAAAATAACGACGACCGTACCATCCTTTGTAATTACCATCCCTGTCGGGTCACCCGTGGCACTCCCTGCTTCACCTAAAGGATGCATGTGTGCGCCAGTGTACATCTCCTCACCACCCTTGATGACATTTTCGAGTCGCAACCAACGCAAGTCATTGGACATTAACAGGCCCCAATGCACGTCGTTGCGCACCGTATGAGCAAGTTCATTGAGCATCTGGTGGGCGATTAATAACATTTCACCCGAGGCGCTTAGTTCGAGTCCGCGTACGTTATGACCTGGGAATGTACGTTCCCCAAGTATCGTTAGCCGCCCTTGGGCCGCATTCGAGATATCCGCGATTCCCAGCGTTCCACCATACGCATCGCCAATAATCATCCGATCACCTGCACGGTCGATAACCATTTTCCGAGGCGCGAATGATAAATCAACTAGCTGGATCAATTTGGATTGTTGCGGCTCGGTTTTATTAATCTGTAACACCGCCAACTGACGTGACCATAAACCAGCGACATATAACACCGACGTCCGAGCATCATATTTTAGTTGAATTGGATATCGGCAGCTCGGTATATCGTGGACATGAACGAGGAGGTTTTTGGAAACGCTGAACAAGCTAATGACATGTTTCGTTTTGTTTGCAATGGCAATTAAATCTGTCTCGGCGATCCGTTCCATGTCGGACGGAACGCCGCCAACGGCAATTTCACCCGTGACGATCTGCTGCGCCATATCCAGAATGGAAACCGTAGCAGCACGTTGGTTGAGTATTAACAGTTGGTTCGAAGGAACATGAATCTCCAGGGCAACAGGACGTCTGTGGGCTGCGGTCGTCATCAACGATTCCGCTGCAGACACAGGGAGTATAGCAATCAACGTTAGCAGCGAAAAAATGGTCTGCTTCATGAGAGCCCTTTTTATTGGAGAGGTGTTCATACGAGAGTTCATTATTCCGTAATTTATAATTTCAGGGAAGGGAAATACGGTAAACCCCTTATGACAAAATCTGCTGCACTGGGGTGCCTGCAACATCCGTTAACCGGAACTGGCGACCTTGATAACGGTATGTAAGCTCTTCATGATCCTTCCCTAACAGGTGAAGTACAGTAGCATGGAAATCGTGTACCGAGACAGGATCCTTTGTAATGGAGAATCCCAAATCATCAGACTCGCCGATTCGTGATCCGCCTCGAATTCCCCCCCCTGCCATCCAGATTGCAAAACAATCTTTGTGATGGTCACGACCAGCGTTGCTCAAGCTGCCCTGAACCATCGGAGTGCGACCAAATTCACTCCCGCAAATAACCAGTGTCTCGTCAAGCAATCCACGTTGCTTCAAGTCCTTTAGCAAAGCTGCGATCGGTTTATCAATTTGACTGGCTTTGTTTCGAATTGATTTTTCAATCCCACCGTGATGATCCCAGCCCTGATCAAACAACTGCACAAAACGTACACCCCGTTCAACGAAACGACGGGCTAACATGCAGTTGTTGGCAAATCCTGCCTGCCCCGGCTTCGTGCCGTACATTTCATGCGTCGCCTTAGATTCCTGGGATGTATCCATCAGTTGCGGTACCGAGGTCTGCATGCGGAACGCCATCTCATACTGTCCAATCCGTGTCGCGATCTCTGGGTCACCCATATCCACCAGTTGTTCACGGTCCAGCGCAACAATCGCATCAACAATCTTTCGGCGGTCGTCTGGCTGAATTCCCTTCGGATTGGACAGAAACAAGACCGGATCACCCGACGCTCGAAATTCCACACCTTGGTAAATAGAAGGCAAAAATCCGCTACCCCACATACTGTTACCCGCACCCCCAACGCTTCCTGTCACCATGACCACAAATGCAGGTAGATTTTCATTTTCACTGCCAAGCCCATAAGTAACCCACGATCCCATGCTAGGTCGACCGAATCGACCAAAACCGGTTTGCATAAACAGCTGCGCCGGTGCATGGTTAATCTGCTCGCTATGCATCGATTCGATCACAGCAATATCATCTGCCATCGATCCAATATTCGGTAACAACTCTGAAAACGTCTGACCACTCTCACCGTAATTGCGAAATTTAAAGACCGATCCATACATCTTCGGACGGCTGCGAATGAAGGCAAACTGCTGGCTGTTGTATAACTCATCCGGACAAAGCTCACCCGTCATCTCACGTAATTTGGGTTTGTCTACGTAAAGATCCAGTTGCGATGGGGCTCCAATCATGTGAATGTAAATCACACTTTGGGCTCGTCTGTTGTAGTCACTCTTACGTGCCCGTAACGGATTTACATAAGATTTTTCGGCCCCTGTTGTTTCCTCACTCAACAACGACATCCATGCCGGAACACCGATACCCATCGCACCCGTCCGGAACAGTTCACGCCGGGTCAATTGTAATTCAGCTGACTGCGAAATCATCACTAGTTCCTTGTAATCGTTTCGTCTAGATTCAGCAAAACATTGGCAATATAGCACCAAGCGGCTGATTCTGCGGTTGCCCGATCAGCATCGCTGCCAACGAGTTCTTGAATATCCGACGGTCGATCTCTCAATCGAGTAACGGTTGATCGATACAACGTTTCTAGGATCTCCACTTCGCGTTCACTTGGCTTTCGAGCCAATGTCTGAATAAAAGCAAAGACAATCTTACCGTGGATACTGCCATCCGCGGATGTCTCAATTTCATTTGCAAAGGCCCTCGTCATTTCCCAGTAGGTTGGATCATTTAATAATGTGAGTGCCTGCAGGGGGGTGTTGGTACGACTACGTTTAATGACACAGGATGTACGATCCGGTGCGTCAAAATTTGTGAAACTGGGGTAAGGAGCGCTCCGCCGCCAGATCACATAAACACCACGACGGAACCGGTCCGTACCATTGCTGGTTTCATATTTTGGTTCATTACGTCCCACATGTCGCCAAAAACCGTCCGGCTGGGGAGGGTAAATCGGGGCACCGCCCATTTTGAATTCCAGTAAACCGCTGATTTGCAACATCGTGTCTCGGATGGCTTCCGCAGAAAGTCGAACCCGAGGAGCCCGCGCCAGCAGGACATTGGTTGGGTCAACGACCTCCAGGTCTGGACGCATTTTTGAGTCCTGTTGATAAGTCGCCGAATGAACAATTAATCGATGAATATGTTTCATCGACCAACCCTGATCCATAAATTCAACGGCCAGCCAATCCAGTAAATCCGGATGGGAAGGCGCATCCCCCTGACTCCCAAAATCTTCTTCCGTGGCAACGATACCTCGACCAAATATCTCCGCCCACCAGCGATTCACCGTCACACGGGAAACCAATGGATTCTCGGCCGAAACCAGCCAATGGGCCAGTTCCAATCGACTATGATCAC
>DTSG01000161.1 GCA_012965455.1 Planctomycetaceae bacterium
GTTGGTTCTTCTATTTGTTCCGCAGGTTGTTCTCGTGGTTGTTTTTGCTGTGCAATTGGTGCTTTGACCGGCGGTTCGACCGGTGCTTCAACAACGACCGTTTCTAAGCAATTCTCGCATAACATCTCTTGACCAATTTGGTCGGCCTGCGCAAATAGCTGAGTTTGACAGACGGGACAACTTAGGACGATTGAGCCAGCTACATTCTGGTGGCTACTTTTCGACGAGGACGAGTGAGCATTCGGCGTTTGTGATTCGGGGACGTATGAGGGTAGCCGAATTGTCTTGCCGCACTCTGAACAAGGTTGACGATTGCCGGCGAATTCCACGGGTGCTCGGTGCTGTGCATCGCAATGAGGGCACTGAAATTGAATTTCATTTGCTACCAAAGCAGGGTAATTCCTCTAGTGGAAGGGAGTCGGGCTGTTATTGATTACTTCGTCAAATTCAAAACGCTACGGATTTGTTTAGGTGTGTCCGTAATAATACCGTCGATGCCCGCCGTGACAAGTTTTGAAGCTTCTGCCGGGTCGTTCACTGTGTACACCCATAGTTTCCAACCTTGTGCATGAACCAGCTTGATCATCTCCGGCGTCACGTCCTTATAACTCCAACCGACCACCTGTGCGCCGGTGAGTTTGATCTTGGAAATATCGGACTGCGCAAATTCATCTCCACCCAATGCACCTAAAATTAAATCCGGGCAAAGTTTGTGGCAGGTCGTTAAGTAGTCCCAATCAAATGCTTGAACGACGACATCTGCCACGAGTTTATGTTTTTGTAGCAAGGCAACTGCGGTTTTAGCATCGCCTTTTTTCCGCTCAATCAACGTGACGGAACCTTGCTGGATTGTATCGAGGCTTTCAAGAAGTGTGGGGATCTTCGTGCCTTGGAATTGTTTGTCTTTCCACAGACCGGCATCAAGCGTCTTCAATTCGTTCCAGGTGAGTGAACCCGCTGGGACTTTGGTGAGTCCAAGCTTCTGCGTAATGTTGGTCGTGCGATCGAGGGTCGAATCATGAAAAGTAAAGGGAATCCCATCGCGGCTGTGATAATAGTCTAGTTCGATCATATCCGCTTTGGCTTCAATCGCTGAGCGAAACGCCGGCAGAGTATTCTCGGGATGCGTCGCACTGTCTCCACGGTGTGCGATCACAATAGGCGAGTCTTGAAACACAACCTGCTGCGCGCGTCCTTTGGTAGCGGCTCTAAGTGCGGATGCTCGCTCCAACGAGATAGTTAAAAAACAACTGAAGCTAAACAAAAAAAAGGGGGGTTATCAAAAGGAGTCGTAGGCTTTGAGTCATGAAATGCGCAAACCTTGGGAAGGCAAGAATGAAAAATAGCGGGTGTTTGAATTTTGCTTAGTTAAGCCCTGTTTGCATTTACTAGCTAGATTCCATAACTTCTGTCTCGCGATTTTGAGCAGAATCGTTCACACTGGTTTCATATTTTTTCGTCAGTTCTTGAATCTCGTTTTTGAGGTCATCTCGCAAGTCTTCGTTTAGATTCTTGTCTTTTTCAGCTTGATCCGCAGCTTTGTTTCCATCACGACGAACATTACGAATCGAGACACGAGTTTCTTCGGCTAGTTCCTTGATTCGTGAAACCATCTTCTGTCGTACTTCGCCAGACAAGGCAGGAATGTTGATGCGGACTACATTACCGTCACCTTGAGGATTGAATCCAAGGTCACTAGCGATCAATGCCTTTTCAATGTCTTTGATGACACTGGGGTCATACGGACGAATGACGATTTGTTGCGGTTCCGGGCAACCAACACTGGCGAGTTGCTTTAGCGGAGTTTGTGAACCATAGCAGTCGACCTTGATGGAATCCACCAACCCGGGGTTCGCTCGTCCTGTGCGAATGCCGGCTAGGTTGCTCCGTAAATGTTCTACGGCTTTGTCCATTCGTTCTTCGGTGTCCATTAGAATTTGGTCGTACATTTGAGAATTCTTTTCGTCGAAATTGTGAATGTTCTTATTTTGGATACGCTAGGAATATGATTTACAATAGTAATTATCACTGATGCAAATGGTCGTTGTCTAGTGTTTGTGCTATCGAAAACCTGACCACTATTTGGCAAGTCTATAGTTTAACTAATGCGAGTGCCGAGCTTTTCGCCTTGAACAGCCCTTACAATATTACCGTTCGTCTTGTAGTTGAACACTAATACGGGCATTTTGTTTTCCATGCAATGTGAAATGGCGGTACTGTCCATCACTCGCAAACCCTGTTCGATCACCGTCTGGAAATCCAACTCGGGATAAAATACCGCATGTGGGTTCTTTTCAGGGTCTTCGCTGTAAACACCGTCGACACGAGTTGCTTTCAGGAGAATATCTGCTTCTAACTCCATCGCACGTTGAGCGGCTGCGGTGTCCGTGGTGACGTACGGGCTGCCTGTTCCAGCAGCTAAAATAACGATACGCCCCTTTTCCAAGTGTCTGCTTGCGCGACGACGAATATAGGGCTCAGCCACTCCGTCCATCCGAATTGCTGACATAACGCGGGTTTGACAGCCGATGCATTCCAGAGCATCTTGCAAGGCTAATGCGTTGATGACCGTCGCTAGCATTCCCATGTAATGTGCAGTAGCTTCGTGGATGGCCACGTTTTTTTCTTTGAATTGAGCACCACGCAGGATGTTACCACCTCCGCAGACGACCGCAACTTGGCAACCTTGCTCTACGGCAAGTTTGATTTGTCGAGAAATATCGGCAACTTCTTCCATGTTGATACCATGCTCGCCAGCACGACTTAGACTTTCGCCGGAAAGCTTGAGGACAACACGACGATAGATTGGATTGGTTTCGGCTGCTGCGGCAGTCATACTCGGAGTCCTTCAAAAGTGAATTATTAGTGTCTGTTTGCTTTGGATTAGGGTAGCAGTAAAAGTGCAAAAAGTAAGCCCCGATTTTACTCGGGGCTTACAAATTCCGCTATTGCATTTCGACTATTCCCCAGCGTCTTCTGACCCAGCAGAGTTAGATTCTTCGGCATCATCACCGAGTTCCCAGCGTACGAATTGCAGGAGCTTCATTTCTTTGCTAGCAGCGAATTTGCCGACGGATTGGCTGTCGTCTTTTACGTAAGTCTGTTCGGATAGCACGCCTTGGCTTTCTAAGAAATTCCGCATGCGACCTGCGACCATTTGATCGACGATGTTTTCAGGTTTACCTTCAGCCAGCGCTGCGTCACGTAGCGATTGCCGCTCGGCGTCGACAACTTCTTGAGGCAGATCATCTGCTTGTGCAACCGTGGGACGCATCGCTGCGATGTGCATGCAGATATCTCTCGCAGATTCTTCATCGCCACCTTCGACTGCCAAGATAACTCCAGAGATAGTGCCTGCGTTATGCACATAGCCAGCACATCCACTTTCGATGCGCACGATGCGACCAATATTGAATACTTCGCGGATGCGATTGAAGATCTCGTCTTTGACTTCAGCTAATGTCATGCCGGCTTTGCTTGGGCAGGGTAATGCCAACAAAGCGTCTGCGTCAGTCGCACTTGGATTTTCGGCTGCGGCTTGTGCTAAGTCGTCAGCATATTGAATGAAGTCTTCATGCGTGGTAACCGGGGCACTTTCGCATTTTAATTCGACCATTGCACACGCGGCTTTATCCAAACCCAAGTATTGACCGAAACGGCCAAAGTCGGTTGTGCGACCAGCACGCTTCTCGAAGATCTCTGCTCCTCGGTCTCGTAACCAATCGATCGCTGCTTGTGTATCGCCGTCACATTCTGTGAGTGCTTTTTTGCAGTCCATCATGGGAAGGCCAGTTTTGTCTCGAAGTTCTTTGACTAATGCAGCTGTTACTGCCATGTCATTTCTCCTTGAATTGGAATTAGTATGCCGCAAGTGGGAGTTTGGTCCGCTGGCGAGTTAGTAAATTTTACTTAGTTAAAACCGTTGGTTAGTCGTACGAGCTAATTCATTAATAGCAACGAATAGTGTAATAAACGGTGCCTCGAAGTCATTGCATATACTGTAATAAGCAAAGTCCGCCCAGCGACTACTTGTCTTCTTCGGCAGGTGCTTCTTCAGCAGGTGGTTCTTCAGCAGGTGCTTCTTCAGCAGGAGTTGGATGACGTGTTTTGGACGGTAA
>DTSG01000162.1:0-2855 GCA_012965455.1 Planctomycetaceae bacterium
ATGCTAAAGTTTCTAATGTTGCGACAATCCATAATGTCCGTCTTAAATGTGTGTTAGTTCTTTGTCAATTCGCGGTCCCGAATTGCGCCCGCGCTATACCCGCTGCGCCAATGAAGCCACAGTGGTTCCCTAAACTTGCAAAATCAATCATCGTCTGTTCAGCTAACACGGGAAAAGTAGCCCCGGCAACCTTATCGCGAATCGTCTTCATAAACATTCGTCCCGATTCCGTGTCGTGAGCTCCAAAATTCATGGCACCACCTAGAATCACCATGTCTGGGTCAAGGATATGCATGATGGAAGTAATCCCAATAGACAAGTAAACCGCCGTTTCCTCAATGACACGTATCGCAAATGCATCTTTTGATTGAGCATGCTCGAACACAGAAAACGCGGATAACTCCGCTTCGTTTTCTAGAAACTCTGTTAACGATGAGTCGGCGCCGTCGCGTAATCCCTCTAACGTTCGTTGAGCAACACTCGTCGCGCTGACGTATGCTTCGAGATGTCCCAGTTGGCCGCAAGGGCAGCGCCGAGCGTGTGGACTGCCATCAATAATAATATGACCACATTCACTGCCATGACTATGCTCCCCGTCAAGGGAACGACCCGAGATTATAATCCCACCGCCAACGCCAGTGCCAAGCGTCAGCATGACAATACTACTGCATTCCTTGCCACGACCAGCCCAAAATTCGCCATATGCAGCCGCCGTGCCGTCGTTCATAAAAGCAACCGGCTTCCCAGCTTGCTCTTCTAAATAGGATCGTATTGGAAACTCATCCCAACCACTCATGTTGGGCATGTGCAACAGCTGACCTGCACGGATATCCATCGTTCCAGGTGTGCCAATACCTAAGGCATCAATATCATCCCAACTTAAATTCAATTCATCAACGATACCCTGCGCGGCGCCCAAGATTCGACTTACGCCATCAGCAGCACCCCGCTCGTGCTCTGTGTCAATTTGTGCATGTCCCAGCGCAGCACCTGAATCGTCGACAACACCCAATTTGATACCGGTTCCCCCTACGTCGATACCCAAGTAGAGTCGACGAGTTGTTGTTGATGTTTCAGAGGCTGTTGCCATCGTTTGCACAATTCCAATCAATTTATTTGTAACTTCTTAGTAAACAGTCTAATCGACATGTCTCCTTGATGTCATTGCCGTTTATCGCTGAAGACAGTGGTTTATTTGCGTTTCATGATCACCAAACCGGCAACTGTCAGCAGGATACCGGCAATCATCCATGGCGATGCCGGTTCAGCGAAAATTAAAACGCCAGCAATCGCACCAAATGCTGCTTGGGAAGCGTTGAACAAATTGACATTGGTCACCGGCAACAACTGCAATGCGGCCACCAAGGCAACAAAGGCAATCGTATTGCACAATCCAGCTAACAACATCCGTCCGATGTTCCAAACACCTAAGTTTTCCGGAACATGAAACACCCCCTGTTGGTAACTAAGAGCAAACAAGAAAAGAATTCCGGCGGCGGATATAATCAACATCATCATCGGTTGAGATATGCCTCGACGGCCAGCAGTTTTAATCACTGCACCAAATGACCCGTAGACAACCCCAGCAACAACAACCGATCCGATTCCCAGTCCCAATAAAGACCGAGAGACGTCGACTGACGTGATTTCACTTTTCAACGCTGCAAATGCTGTTTCGCCACCGAGCGACAAAACGATAACCGCCACAATTAAAAAACACATGGACACAATCGTACGTCCGCTTGGTTTAGCGTCCATAAACAAGCCATCAATAACTGCACCACTAATAATTGCCATGCCTAAACAGAGCGGAACAGCAATGCCGATCCCGATTTTATCTAGCGACCACTGAAAGCATACATTGCCAAACAAATGCGTGACCACTGCCACAAAGCTCAAAACCGCAATCGCTTTTAATGAAGGCATTTTCCGATGCCCGTTGCAATAGCGGATCATTAGCCATGGAATCATTATGGCAAAAGTCGGCATCGCTTTTACACACGATACCCACACAGCATCACAATGATCAACCGACCGTAGAAAAACATTCGCTGCTGAATAGGCTACCGACGAAATGGATCCCAAAATGAATCCTTTCGTATATAGCTCAGTCGAAATCGCATCGCTCGCATGCGGTGTATCAGTCGTCAACTTGTCTCATTCCTTTAGCGTAAATCTCTTGACGATCGATCATATCGAAAATCACTCTGCGGGACTCCCTCGCACATCTGCTGCAGCAGCGGTGGCAATTTTAACTGCTGCAACTCCATATAGATTTTGACGTCTTCAGCACCCGTTTGAAAATCAGTACTCATCTCACGACCAAAGACAATAAATCGACAGCCACGATCACTTAGCTCTTGTAAAGCTGCATCCCTTTGCTCATCGCTGCCAGCAGCATTTTCTTTCTCATCACCATAGTACCGACTGTTACCGATCCTCGCGATAGTATCTACGCCCGTAATGAATTGAACCCCCCCATAAAGGCGCGCCTTTTCCACAAACGTTGCTGCTTGGGAAATTATCAATTTTTCCAAAAAACAAAATGGTAATGTGCGGATCCGTGCTGAATACCGTTGCACTTGCGTCTTGTCCACATTGTTAATAGACAGCTCATAGAAAGGTCCCTGACCATATTTATCTTCTACATACTGCGCCATGCCGACGTGACCAGCGTGCCACGGATCAAACGAACCAGGAAAAACCGTCTGCATCTCACCGTTGCCTAACTTAACCCAAGATTTTTTCGCGGACATCACGTCTGCTATTCCGTTAAATATTTGCAGTGTATGAGCTAACACCTTAAGGACCAACAACGTCGCTTCCTGTTGCCGTTGCTCGCGGGACTCGCTACT
>DTSG01000162.1:2912-4106 GCA_012965455.1 Planctomycetaceae bacterium
GCTGCATTTCCATCTTCATTGCGAATCGAAATACCAATGATGACTAATCCATCAAGCTCAGATGGCGCGTCTGGTCCGAGATGTCCCGTAATAGAGATTGCCACATCTGCTTCCTCGGTTTTCGTCAGCGCGCCGGCGGCCATTGCTTCCGCTACGACTTCACTAACTGGACCGTCGTCTGGCGAAATCCCCTGACCAAGCTCCAACCAATGCTGTTTGGATTTGTTGCGATAAGTTACCAACGAACCGCAAAAATACGCTGAGATGCCCGCTTTGCGACCAAGTACAGCTGCCACTAAACCTGACGTACAGCTTTCTGCGAATACAAATCGAACTGATCTATCTAGGCAATAACAATAAATCGACTCAACTGCATCTCGCAATTTCGCGGAAAAATCTGTGTTGGCCACGAGCGTTACTTTTCTTCCACTACGGATGACTTGAGAACCATTTCTTTGTTTTCATCCCACCATTTTTTCCATTGGGAATGCGCCGCTTCACGCTCGGCATCTTCAATGAACCCCGCCGAATAAACGCGGAATACCGTAATGGGATTAGGCTGTACAAAGCGGAAGCCATAATCCGCGACGTCTTGCTTCGTCTGATGTAATAGCAAAACCAGAATCGCATCGCGAACTTGAGTTTTGATGATCTTCCCTTTGGCTTGTGATGTACTCCACGAATGGATGACACTCTTTTCCGTCAACATTGGTAATAACTTGGGAATCTCAGCAGCAGTGCCAAAACGGACTAAGCAGATTGCCGCATATTCTCGTACGAGTGAAGACATCTTAGGATCAGCAATCAGTTTGCGACCAATTCGCAAACCAACATCTTCAAATCCATATTCCAGCACCAACGTCAACGGTAACTGACTATTAGCCGCCTCAATATTTTGTTCGATGTACGTGGCTATCATGCCTTTAATAATTCCGGAGCTGTCACCACCTCGTATGCCATTCTTAGTTTCTTGGAAATTCAACAAGTTATACATCGGCGAAATGATGCGATTAAGCTGTGTGCTGTCTAATTGAGTCGACGCAAGCAGAATAGCCGCAATGCTTTCCAGCCGCGCAACCTTAGGGCCGTTACTCGGCGTACTGCCATAGGGTTGCAAGTCTTTTAAGCGCGTGTTAAGCGTAGAGTAAATATCGGTTTTCGCTTCAATCGCGATTAGAAACGGCGCCTCAACTC
>DTSG01000163.1 GCA_012965455.1 Planctomycetaceae bacterium
ACAGGTCTTCCAACCCAGAATAGTTTGAAATCACCTTCAGATCGGACCGTTTCTGGCTCATAGGTCGCTGGCCTACCACTTCGCCGCTAACAATAAATTGAGCATCAACGGTATCCATAAACTTATGGGCTCGTTGAAACATATAAATCCGACAGTCCACACAAGGATTAGCACCTTTGCCATATCCAAACTGAGGCTCACGGATCAGATCCAAATAATCCTCTTCCTGGCCGACAACCGTGATTGGCACATTTAAGGCCCGAGCAGCTTGCGCTGAAGTGTCTTGACAACAAGTAAACATCGTTTTGAAGTTCAAGGCCTCAACTTCAATCCCCTGCTCTTGCATGATGCGTATCGCTAGCATGCTATCCAAACCACCCGACAGTAATACAACACAACGCGTCATAATCTAATTCTCCATCCTCTGCACATATACTCGCCTTTTTGCCGCCTCTGTGGCGCACTATATTTTAAACCCTATTATCCTCTTAGATCACTAAATCAACAACCACAGTTTTACTCTGGCAGATTAGATTCTTCAATCTCCCCAAGTGCAACAAGAGCCAGATAGGCCGCCATCTGTTCCGCTTCCTTTTTGCTTTTCCCCCAACCAGGGTCAAATACTTGATCGTCAACAACTGCGGAAACGTGAAACTCTTTCTGATGATCAGGGCCACGTTCATCCAACAGTTCATATATTGGAGTTGTTTTAAACTCCCGTTGAGCAACCTGTTGGAATTGCGACTTGAAGTTCGTTGGTACACCTTCTGAGACGACGAGAGTGACTAACGGTGTAAAGTGATTGCTGATGAATTCTCGCGCTGCGACGCCTCCTCCATCTAGATATAATGCGGCTAACAACGACTCAATCGCATTTGACAAGATCGATTCGGGAATCACACTCTGAGAACCAATCCCTTTGCCGACGATAATTATTTCCTCGACGCCTAGTTTATAGGCAATCGCTGCACAAGTTTTTCGGCTCACGATTACAGATTTAATCCGCGTTAATTCACCCTCGAGGTAGTTAGGGTATTCGCAAAACAACCATTCACTAACGACTTGTCCCAATATGGCGTCACCAAAAAACTCTAACCGCTCATTGGAAACGAGCTTATGTGCGGCACCGGAAGTATGTGTCAGGGCGGTCTTTAGCAGTTGCTGGTCTTGAAATCGATACCCCAGTCTTTTCTCGCACAGTTTCATTTTGCGCGCAGCTTCTGGGGAAATGACCATGTCTGCATCTTGGTTTGCGACGGGAGTTGGCTCTTTGCCAAACCATCCACGAAACCGATGCCATATTGTTTTACTGGAATTCACACGCCGCTCCACGGCAGACGAGCAGACGCATATAGCAACTGCTCGATGACACTATGAAACCAGCTGGATTACCATAATGGGCTCATTATGAGTCCTATAGGAATTCAGCTAGTGGTAATTGAGAATTCCTTAAAGCGACTCACGCAATTTTGCAACGCAATGCAAATCCAAAGAATGAACCGGTTTAGAGAATTCTAGACCTGCCCTCAGCGTCTAGTATTTACGGGCTATAGTCAATAACTAATCCCCTCCAAGCAACCAAAACATAGACTAAATCCAAGGGGAAAGGCCAGCAATCATTACAACCCCCATAAACCGTCATTCTGAACTAGTAGGCAAAAACCAATTGATCTAAATGCTTTGCAACGCTAGTTGACGGTTTTATAGTTCCTGCCGACAATCGAAATAGACGGATTTGGGGCACTATTAAAATACAGCGACTCCTTATTCCGACGATGCGACGGAATACTTTAAGTGATTGATGCCATGATAAACACGCTTTATTTGCCGGAACTACGAGAGATGCTACTCGAGCATCGCGCCGCTGAATTAGCGGAATTTTGTATCGCTGTGCATGCCGGTGTAACGGCTGATTTCATGGAAGGGTTAGAACCCTCCGAGGTCTGGCAAGTTCTCAAGCACGCCGAACCAACTAGACGTTGTGAGATTTTCCGTTTTCTCGATCCAGAAACTCAAATCGCTATTCTGGAAGACGAAGATCGCAGTGAGATCGCCGAACTCATCGACACGATGGTGCCCGATGATCGAGTCGACATGCTAGCGGAACTCGACGAGGACGTTACCAATGAAATCCTAGCACTCGTTTCCCAAGAAGAAAGACGCAACATCCTTCGCTTGCGTGAATACCCAGAGGATACCGCAGGGTCGGTGATGACAACCGATGTAGCCAAGCTAGATGAAGCACTAACGGTTTCCGAGGCTCTCACAGAACTTGGGCGGCAAGCTTCTGAGCTGGAAACCATCTATTACCTATACGTTGTCGACGAAACCGATCATCTACGTGGTGTCGTCTCAGCCAAACAACTCGTCAAATCAATCGTCCAACCAAACCGAACTCTCGGCGACTTGATGGAAGAGGATATCGTCAAAGTAGATGCCTTAGATGACCAAGAAAAAGTAGCGCAGATCGTCGCTAAGTATGACTTATTGGCGATTCCGGTCGTCAACACCCAAAATCGAATGCTGGGCATCATCACGCATGATGATATTATTGACGTCTTTATCGAAGAAGCGACCGAAGATGTACAACGAATCGGTGCTGTCAATCCGCTCAACGAATCCTATCTCAAGACGTCCCTGCTGACGCTAAGTTGGAAACGAGGGATGTGGCTAACGATCCTCTTCATTGCTGCCCTGCTGACTGCTTTTGCCCTCGAGCATTACGAAGATTGGATTAGTAAATACACCTGGTTAGTGATGTTTATCCCGCTTGTTATTTCCGCTGGAGGGAATTCTGGGGGCCAGTCATCGACATTGATTATATCCTCAATGGCTCGAGGTGAGATTGTCCTATCAGACTGGTTCAAAATCATCAAACGAGAAATCGCAATGGGACTAATTCTCGGTTCACTACTTGGTGGGCTTGGCTATGTCGCCGGTTATTTCATCGCTCCATCGCCAACGCTGGCACTGATTATTCCCATCACTGTCTTGCTCGTCATCATGTGTGGTACGTTGGCCGGCTCCATGCTGCCACTTTTCTTCCGCCGTCTCGGCTTAGACCCCGCCATGATGAGCAATTCCTTCGTGGCGGGAATCGTCGACATTCTCGGAATCCTTATCTACATAAATGTTGCTCAATTTGCCTACCGCATTTTGGAATCCAGCAACTAATACGTCATTGCTCCGCCAACGCGTGGCGCTGCGCCAATCGATAGACCTGCAATATCGAGTCGTGAAACTCGCGAATTGAAAACAAACTGCCGATGCGCTCTTTGGCAAGGACAGCCCGCTCGGTCGCTGTTGCCGGATCAAGCAACACGTCCCGCAACGCGGTCGCTAGACCCTGGACATCACCCGCATCTACCAACAACGCAGCCTTGTCGCCAAAAATTTCAGCTGTACCACCGACATCGGTAGCGACGACCGGTGTTTGACTCGCGGCGGCTTCGAGTAACACCCGCCCGAGAGGTTCCTGCAGCGCCGGATGTGCTAGGACATTAATTTGTCGCAGAAATTCAGGCATCGCATCCACATAACCCACCCAATGCAAACGTCCGGTCAATGGTCCACTTGTCGCACGGCACGCCAGCGATTTCTCAAAATCACTGCTCTCTTGTTTTTGCGAGTAACGCTCGCCAGCTATGACAACGTGCAGCTTGGGGAAATCGTCGATGATTTTCTCAACCGCGTCGCACAATACTGGCCAACCTTTTCGCAATCCAATCTGTCCAACACCACCGATGAGCATCGCGTCACTGGAGAGACCCAATTTGCGGCGCCACGTTTCGTTCGTATTTTCATGACCGCAATCATTCGCAGTTTCGCGGAAAACCTGTTCGTCAACGCCATTGAATACCTTGGTGACCCGCTCTGCTTGCACGCCCTGTTCGCTAAGAGCCTGCCTCGTAGCTGCAGATACAGCTATCAACATATCCACTTGATTCAAATCACTGATGACTTTGGCAGAAACCTTCATGATGTCTCGCACATGACCGATCGTCACGCACTTCAAATCTTCCGCCGCGCCAAGAATCCGTGACATGGACAAACTGTTGCCGTGTACGATATCAACATCAAGCCTCTCAACTAATGTGCACAATTCCACAACAATCTGCTCTAACGGTTTTCGCTGGCCACTGCGATCCCGTACGTCAAACGGGACACACTGAACACCTTGCGCCCTCAATTTCTGGACAAACGGACCTTCACTCGGACACAACACGGTCGCTTGAATCGATTCAACTGCGGTTGCCAGAAACGTCAGCAAAGAATTCTCGCCACCATTTACAGTCGTGTATTCACAAAGATAGGCGACACGCAACATGAACTACTCAATCCTGCCGGGTTTACAGCAACCCATAGTTTTCCAGAGTTTTACGCAATTGCGCCTCTTCTGAGTCGTTCAGGGGCGTCATTGGCAATCGCAATTCTCCGCTGTCCAGACCTAACATAGCCATGGCAGCTTTGATTGGAATCGGGTTGGTCGACAAACCTAACATGTCTCGACACAAAGGAAACAACTTGTGGTGCCACTGCTGAGCCGCTGCGATATCGCCACTGTCAAACGCACTAATTAGCGCCATCATATCCTGCGGTACAATATTGCCGACAACTGAAATAACCCCACTGCCGCCAATAGACATCAAGGGAAGCGTCAAGCTATCGTCCCCGCTGAGTAACGTTAGATTGGAATTATTCAAGATTTCTGACGCTTGATCCAGCGAACCAGTCGCTTCTTTGACTGACGTAATGTTTTCCAACTCGCCGAGGCGGCAAATCGAATCTGGTTCGATGTTTTTTCCTGTGCGACCGGGAATATTGTAAACACAAATTGGCAAATCAATCGTTTCGGCGATAGCCTTGTAGTGTTCGATAAACCCTTGTTGTGTGGGTTTGTTGTAGTATGGCGCAACAATCAATGCTGCATCGGCTCCGTCGACAGCAGCCCGTTTGGTTAATCTTAATGCCTCGGCTGTACTGTTCGAGCCAGTACCCGCCATCACCTTTAATCGCCCAGCGGCAGCTTGCACAACTTCGGCAATCACTTGTTCGTTTTCGTCATGGGTTAACGTTGGCGATTCTCCGGTTGTGCCGACTGGGCACAAACAATTCGTACCGGCGGCTACGTGAAATTCCACTTGCCGTTTTAGCCCATCAATATCAACCTCACCATCGCGAAAAGGAGTGGTAATTGCTACTGAGAGTCCAGAAAATTCGGCGCCTTTGCGAGTCATGCGAAGAGGTCCTACAAAAATACAACGATTAAATACAAATATGAGAGCGATGAAAACAAATCGCTCTCTAAGACCTCTATGATACGCTCGATTTCCGGTTCTTTAAAGGCGTCAAACCAATGCACAAACCCACCCAAAGCTGAAGAACTCAAGATTACTCGGGTGCAAATTCATAATCATCGGAAATATAGCCTTCGAACAGCTCAATCGATTCTGGCCCCATTTTCCAAAATTCGCGGGCTTTTGTCACGTCGAAATCACGCAACGTTTTCTGCGTAATCACAAAGGCAGCCTTAAGCGTTGATTTGTGCTCGAATTCTTCAAAATTAGTGTCGGCAATACCAAGTGCCAGACCTGTTGAAAGTTGGTTACGCAAGTAGGTCTTAATAGAACCGGCTACTCTGATTGTCAAATCCTGCGGTGACGTCTCGACAACCACGACGACCGTACTCGTACCAATTTTGATCTCTGCCCCACCCTCATAATTATCAATCGCCTCATTGGACAACCGCAAAAATTGCGTCAAAAATTCGTGCATCGTTTTAAGACGGATAAATGCTTTGCGCGGTTCACCGCTACGCGCTAAGGGCGCTGCGATGGCCAATTGCTCGGCAGAGATATCAAGATTGCGCTCACTCAAGGCTGTACGGCCCAATTTTAGTGCCGCGGTTAACTTTACAAGCTCCGCAGGCTCGATTGGCTTGGGAGCGGGTTTTGGTTCAGTAGGCATTGGCTCCGTAGGCGGTGTATTTTCTCCCGAATCTGTGGGGGGGTTCGGTTTAGGGTTTTGCGGGTCACCAAAATCTGGAGGCACAGGATCAAGCGGTTTTTCTAATGGCGGCGCTGGCGGACGCGGTTTGGGCTCCTCCACGTCTGGTACAGCGGGCGGCGTTGTTGTTCCAGCACCATTGGGTTTTGGCGGGTTTTGCGCCAATTGCGAATCGTGATTCGTCGCATTCGCCTGACGCTCGTTATCGAAGCCCAGAAAAGCAAAAGCCACACCACCGGTGATCAAAAACAAGCCGATGCCTACCCATAGCAGCGTTGAACTCGTTTTTCTCGACGAGTGTCGACGGTTTCCCTTGATTTGAGGACCGTCAAATCCGCCGACGGATTGCGGTTGTTCAAACGGTTCAGCCGTATCCGGCAATGGAGTCAGCGTCGCTGCAATCGGAGTCGCAACTTCCACGGGTGCTGCCGTGGCAATCGGTGCTGCAACCGGAACAGCGACTGCGGTTGGAACGACCGGCTGCGCCACAGCAACTCGCACACTGGCTGCTGCACCAGACTGCAAATGTGATGGTGCCATCGAATCGACCGGACTTGCAGATTCGGCAGAAACTGTGGAACTAGCGTCAACGCGTTCGATCGGCCCTAAGCGTTGAACGAGGTCAAGTGCGGTTGGGACTTCGCTAGTTGTAAGCTGGTTGTCATAAGTAGCTTTCAATTCCGTATCGAGTAGCGTGGTACTCGCCAAGGCAACTTCATCAAGCACGGCTGCCCACACGGCAGCATTGGCACCTGGTTTGAATGCTCGCATTTTGGCTAACGCTGTAATTCGACCATTCTCGATAAGGTCATGCGTGCACTCATTACTGTTGCTAATGCCCAGCAGTTCATAATAGGTAGGGCACTTGGGCGCCGTATCTAAGTCTAAGAACTCAATATATGGATTAAACAAATCGGACATTGCAATAACGGATCACCTAAAGCAGCTAAACGAACGACACAATATATTCATGTTATTCATGGTTCCAAAAATGGTATGATGTGAATTGTGAGCTAACCACGAAAAACTACTATTAAAACGTATCGTGTAATTAACTGTACTCACTAACTTTTATTTCAATATTCTATACAATTCATGGGAACTAATCTTACGTTGTTAGCATCAATAACAATAGATTGATCCTTGTTGTCCCTTTTGAACAGCCGTAAATCAAGACGTTTTAAACCCTAACTCTGCTGAATAGTTTAAACCTATGAAACATATACCACGCCGCCGAACATTCGCTGCTTTCGTCCTGCTTACACTGATTTGCTCGGTCAGTTGGGGGGTTTTTTCTGATCTCAGCAACAGCGACTTGCGTATTCAAAGTCGCAAGCAATTCGCCGAAAACAACATCAAAGAAGCGTATGATGGTTTTTCTGAACTGGCGACACGATCCGATACGGGCGGATTAGAACTGGTCCAAGACATGAGCATGCTCTTTCAGTGCATGCAGCGTCTCCGCAAATATACAGAATTCGATCAACTCATTGAAAAAATCATCGCCGCCCATCCGAAAGATTGGCGAGTTTTAAGCCAAGCGATCCAACAATATCAATCAGTCCCTAAGCACGGCGTTTTAGTCGACAACCAATGGCAGCGCGCCCCACAAAGAATTACCGGGGAAGTCCTTAATAGCACTGATCGAGATCGAGTTAGAGCATTACAGCTATTTCAACAAGCTGTGCCGTTTGCGATGCAAGAGCCTAATAAATCGGAAGCGGGGCAATTGTTTGTGCAACTGGCCCACGCCTTGCAATTCAACGGCGGTGCTTGGCGTTTACAGACCATTACAGATCTGACAACCCTGCCGGATTACGACAAGGGGTATGGGCGCGGATATGGTGGACAAGGAGCCCCTGTCGATATAGCAGGTAAACCGATATACCACAGTTTAGTCCGTACCTGGAAAGACGCTAAAACGGACGGCCAGCGGTGGCGGTGGGCACTAGCCACCGCAGCCGAAGTTAATCCGGCTATCCGCTTGCAGATGCAACTTCAACTGGCTCAATTTTTACACGGGCAATTTGGCGTGCAAACGATGTCGTATTATGGGGTGCGTAACAACTGGGGACGCAATGCCGAGGACGACCAAAATGATGCTCGCAAGGGTCGCTATAGTGTTGACTCACTAAATGATTCAGAAACCATTGCCCAACTGGCTATCGGTGTTACCCGATTTGACATGCCCGACGAGTTCAACCATATCAAACTCTTCCGCGACATCACCACGGCTGCATCCACACAGGAAATCAACATCCGTATTCAAGCAGGTAGGAATCTCGCTAGCATCTATCTAAACCGTAGACAATTCACACAAGGTGCCGCAATCCTGCGTGACCTCATCAAGCGATTCCCGAATCACCCTTTTATCCGCAACGTTAAAACACAACTGCAATCCGTCGTCGGCAATTGGGGCAGTTTCGATCCAATCAGCGGACAAACCACCAACGAACAAAAAAGTTTCACTTACAAATTCCGCAACGCCAGCAAAGTAACCTTCCAAGCTCAGCGGATTGATGTCAGGAAACTTATCAACGACATCAAGACACACATCAACAGCAATCAAACATTTGCCACGCTGTACACGATCAATGACCTTGGCAGTCTGATTTTCCACAAAGACGAATCGAAGTATATTACGGAGCAAGTCGCCAATTGGACAGTTGCGCTGGATCCGCGGGACGGCCATTTTGACCGCCGCATCACGGTCGACGTACCGCTCGATGCAACGGGCGCATATAAAATCACAGCCAACGTCGAAGGTGGTAATACAACTTCAATCGTTTATTGGCTCAACGATACAACACTCGTCAAACTTCCTACCGATGGCGGGCAGATGTATTACATGGCCGACTCTGTTTCGGGAAAACCGATTCCCAACGGCATCGTCGACTTCTTTGGTTTCCGCCAAACTCGCACAAAAGAAGGCAAGGTTCAGTATCTCGTCAAACAATTCGTCAAGACAACCGATGCCAAGGGAATTGTCCAAATAGACAAAACGATCGCCCCGCAAAACTACCAATGGCTAACTTCCGCTAGAACTCCGGGGAAACGCTTTGCCTTCCTCGGATTCCACGGCATCTGGTTCGGACAAATCCATGACCAAATCTACAACCAAACCAAAGTATTCCTGATTACGGATCGCCCCGTTTATCGACCAGACCACACAATCAAACTTAAGGGCTGGATACGAAAAGCCCAATATGACAAGACCGATGTCTCACAATTCGCAGGGGCGACTGCGTCGCTTGAACTCTATAACCCCCGTGGTGAAAAAGTGCTCAGTAAAGGCATCAAAGCTGACGAATTTGGCGGTTTCGAGTTCCAGTGGGAAGCTCCAGTGGATGCGATGCTCGGTACCTATCGATTACAAGTGCGGGGAATTAGCAGTAATCAAATCAGCGGTGGCAGCACTTTCCAAATTGAGGAATACAAAAAACCCGAATATGAAGTATCGATTGAAGCACCTGAGAAACCTGTTGCACTAGGCGAAGTGATCAAGGCGAAAGTCCAAGCGAAATACTATTTCGGCTCACCCGTGACCCAAGGCACCGTTAAGATCACCGTTCGTAGATATTCCCATACTGAAAGCTGGTATCCCACCGCACGTTGGGACTGGTGTTTCAGCCCCGGTTATTGGTGGTTCTGTTATGACTATCCTTGGTATCCAGGCTGGCACAACTGGGTCGGCTGCATTCGTCCCGCGCCCTGGTGGTACGGTAGTCGTCACACTCCGCCCGAGTTAGTGATGCAGCGAGAAGTAGAACTCAATGCAGACGGTACAGTCGACGTGGAGATTGACACCGCGATTGCCAAGGAAATCCATGGCGATATGGATCATCGGTACGAAATCGTTGCCGAAGTTCGCGACCAATCGCGGAGAACTATTGTTGGTACTGGATCGGTACTTGCTACACGCAAGCCCTTTAAAGTCTTTACGTGGGTAGATCGTGGCTATTATCACACCGGTGACTCAATCAATGCAAACTTCCATGCTCAAACACTCGACAAACGAGCCGTCCAAGGAAAAGGCAAACTCGAATTGTTAAAACTCACTTACGATCGCAAGGGTGAGCCAATTGAGTCTGTTGTGCAAAAATGGAAGCTCGATACCGATGACGAAGGACGCGCAAGAATCCAAATCAAAGCAGCTAACAAAGGCCAATATCGACTGTCCTACACTGTTGACGATGGCGAAGGGCACGAGATCGAAGGCGGCTATATCTTCACCGTTATTGGGGATGGTTATGACGGGTCGCAATTTAGATATAGTGACATCGAACTGGTTCCCGATAAGCGTGAATATGCACCAGGCGATACGGTCAAATTACAAATCAACACTGAACTGCGAGGCAGCACTGTTTTACTTTTCGTACGACCGACCAATGGCGTATATCTACCGCCTAAGTTGGTTCGGCTCAATGGTAAAAGCACCGTCGTTGAAATCACCGTCATCCAGAAAGATATGCCCAACTTCTTCGTCGAAGCCGTAACGATTGCCAATGGTCGAGTATTTCAAGAAACGAAGGAAATTGTTGTTCCACCTGAGAAACGAGTTATTAACGTTGCGGTAACTCCGTCCGCGGAGACGTACAAACCGGGCGAAGATGCCACCGTTAAAGTCCAATTGACCGACCACAACGGTGAACCGTTCGTTGGCACAACCGCAGTCTCCATTTACGACAAGTCCGTTGAATACATTTCCGGCGGCAGCAACGTTCCAAGTATCCGCGACTTCTTCTGGAAATGGCGCCGTCGACATAACCCAAGTCATCAAAGTAACCTGCAAAGGTATTCCCGCGAACGCTACATGCCTCACGCTAATTACATGAATCCGCTCGGAGTATTTGGAGCCAGTGTAGCCGATGACGATGAGTCCAAAGTACAGCGCGACTTTGGGGGTGTACGCCGTGAAGTAAACAAACGTAGTGGAGGATTCGGTAATGGTATCGGCGTACCTCAAGCATCCATGGCCATGGACAGTGCCAGCGCCGAGGGAGCATCCATGCCCGGAGGTTTGGGAGGTGCGATGCTAAGAAAGAACATGGCCGGTGGCGGACAACCGGCAGATTATGGTGTTGCCGGATCTGGCAATGCGCCTAAACTCGAGCCCAATGTACGGTCCAATTTTGCCGACACCGCTTTGTGGGTCGGGACTTTGAATACGGATCAAGAGGGGTTTGCCGAAGTCAAGGTAAGCATGCCCGAAAGTTTGACGACTTGGAAAGTCAACGTCTGGGCGATGGGTCACGGCACGAACGTCGGCTCAGGGCATACCGAAGTGATCACTCGAAAAAATGTGATCGTCCGCATGCAAGCACCACGCTTCTTTGTAGAAAAAGACGAGATCGTGCTATCTGCCAACGTCCACAACTATCTTGAAACCGCTAAGGAGGTTGAAGTCAAATTGACCTTGGATAACAAATACCTGATTAATCTCGGGGAAGCCAACCAAGTTATCACTGTCGATGCCCACGGAGAAGCGCGCGTTGATTGGCGAGTGAAAGTTTCCGGCGAAGGCGAGACCACGATTACAATGGCGGCCCTAACAGACGAAGAATCAGATGCAATGGAAATGAAGTTCCCCGTCCACGTACATGGCATCTTAAAGACAGAAGCTTGGGCTGGTACAATCCGACCCGAGGACAACCAATCGCAAGTCACGATTACTGTGCCTAGCGAACGTCGCCAGGAACAATCCGTGTTAGAAATTCGTTATTCACCGACGCTCGCCGGTGCCATGGTCGACGCGTTGCCGTACATGCTCGATTATCCATATGGCTGTACCGAGCAAACGCTGAATCGATTCCTGCCGGCAGCAATTACGCAAAAGACACTCATCAGCATGCAGCTCGATCTAGATCAAATTCGCGAAAAACGTACCAATCTCAACGCACAGGAAATTGGTGATGACAAAGAGCGAGCTAAACAGTGGAAACGCTACAACTCCAATCCTGTGTTTAGCCAGGCGGAAGTCAACAAAATTGTATCCGCCGGTGTCACTCGTTTGACTAACATGCAAAACCCTGATGGTGGCTGGGGCTGGTTCTCCGGCGGCAAAGGGTATAGCTATCCGCATACCACAGCGGTAGTCGTGCATGGACTGCAAGTGGCCGTCGCTAATGATGTAAAGGTCGATCCGAATGTCATTAAACGCGGCGTGCAATGGCTACAACGCCACGAATCCGCTGAAGTTGACAAAATCAAACGACACGGCACAGGTAAAACTCCTTCAAAGCCATACGCTGACAATCGTGATGCATTGATCTACATGATCTTGGCTGAAGCAGGCGCGGAGAACGTCGAGATGCAACAGTTCTTGTATCGCGATCGTTCACACCTCAGCGTTTACGGCATGGTTGTTTATGCACTTGGCTTAGAAACTCGTAAGCACCAAGAAAAGCTAACAATGCTTGTTCGCAATATCGAACAGTACTTGGAGCAAGACGAAGAGAATGAAACCGCTTACCTGGAATTGCCCGCAGGTGGATATTGGTGGTATTGGTACGGTGATGAAATTGAAACCAACGCGTATTACTTGAAGCTGCTCGCGCGGGTTAAACCCAACAGCACTCAAGCATCTCGACTTGTGAAATACTTGTTAAACAACCGCAAACATGCCACCTACTGGAAATCGACTCGCGACACTTCATTGTGTGTCGAGGCATTTGCTGAATATATCAAAGCGACTGGTGAAGCCAAACCAGATATGGATGTTGAAATTTGGGTAGATGGTGAAAAGCGCAAAGAAGTGCATATTGATGCAAATAACCTGTTCTCCTTCGACAATAAGTTCATGCTTACCGGTGATGAAGTACTCGATGGAACACATAAAATTGAAGTTCGCCGAAAGGGTGTGGGGCCAGTTTACTTCAACGTTTACCTGACTAACTTCACGCTCGAAGATTTCATCACGAAAGCGGGATTAGAAATCAAAGTGGAACGTCGTTTCTACAAGCTGATTCCCGACAACCGCACCACGGATGTGGCAGGATCACGAGGACAAGTTGTGCAGCAAAAAGAAGAACGCTTCAAACGCATTCCGCTGGCCTCCGGCGATGATGTCCTCAGCGGTGACTTAATCGAAATCGAATTACTGATCGATAGTAAGAATGATTACGAGTATTTGATGTTTAAAGACCACAAAGCAGCTGGATTTGAAGCGGTCGATCTGCGTAGTGGGTACATCTACACAGGACTGGCAGCCTATCGTGAAATGAGAGACGCCAGTGTCAACTATTTCATTCGCCGTATTTCACGTGGCAAGCACAGCTTTACCTACCGCGTGCGAGCGGAGATACCGGGTAAATTCTCCGCCTTGCCGACCATCGGCTACGCGATGTATGCACCGGAACTCAAAGCAAACTCCGACGAACACAAAATCGAAATCATCGACGTCCCCATTGGTAAGTAACGCTCGCCCACGCTGCGTTTTCACATAACCAGATCGTTGACTTACATCGTAATCCGCATTTCGGTGGCTGCTCGAATGATACCTACCACCTCGTCGATGTGCTCTTTCGTCGGACTGCCCCACCCTTCGCGGTATCCAAATATGTCGGCAACACTATGCGAGGCATAGTTATCATCAACGATCGAAAATTGTTTAGGAGTGATCTGCGCTGGATGCTCGTAACCACAGGCGTGCGTCAATTGAATGATTTCTTTCCGCAACGCGATGAGGTAATTTGCGAGTCGGTTGGACTTCAGCGTAGGATCCAGTCCCCACATGAGCCGTTTGTTTTGCGTTGCGATCCCCGTGGGACAATGACCGGAATGGCAACGTTGGGCCTGAACACAACCAATCGCCAACATCGGCTCTCTGGCTATACTGATCATGTCACACCCCAGTGCCAGTGCGAGGAGGGATGTTTCTGGAAATCCAAGTTTTCCAGATCCAGTAAAAACGATATTGTGAGCAATACCGGCAAGTTCAAACTTTTTGAATACCGAGGCAAAGGCCTGTTTAAACGGAAGCGCAACGTGGTCTGAAAATGCAAGTGGTGCGGCGCCTGTTCCGCCTTCTGAACCATCAATGGTTATGAAATCGACACAACGATCTGTGTTTTGTACCTGATTTATTAGGTCGTCCCAGAATTCAGTCTCCCCAACAGCACTCTTAATGCCAATCGGAAGCCCTGAAATGTCCGCAAGTTGTTCTACAAA
>DTSG01000164.1 GCA_012965455.1 Planctomycetaceae bacterium
GTACGTGTAACTGACGAGCGTTATTTCGCTTCAAAGTCTCCAGCTGTAATCACAATCAGCTTTTCAGGCAACATGTATTTGCGAGCTGCTGCATTAACCTGTTCCACGCTCAGCGCTTGAATGGCAATTTCAAGATCCTTAGTTGTTTGGATATCGCGTTGTTGCGCTGTCAGCGAATTAAGTAGTCCGAGCATCCCACCATCGGTTGCTCGAGATACTGCATTGCTCTGCATAATCGCTTCTTTTGCTTTCTTGAGTTCAGCTGCAGTAATTCCGTCTTTACGCAACAAATCAACTTCTTCGCGGATGGCAGCGACCACCTTATCCGAGTTGGCTGGATTGGAGATTGCATACATCATGAAACGCCCGAGGTCCTTAAACGTGTAGGTGCGGTACATTGATGCGACACCATAGGAAAGTCCATCTTTTTGTCGCACTCGGTCAGCTAATCGCGATGACAAACTACCGCCACCAAGTATTTGATTGGCTACAATCAGTGCAGGATAATCCTTATTCATTCGCCCGACAGGCACTTGGTGGGCTGCGAGGTAGAAAGCGTTTTTCTTCCCAGGCGTGAGAATGGTTTCATGGCGTCCTTTGACATCAGGAAATGCTGCGGAGTCAATTCGAACATACTCCACCTTCGTCGCAAGTTTTGCGAGAGCCTTTGTCACGGCGGGTAATAGTTCGGCGGCTGTAAAATCTCCCACGACAACGAGTTCACCGGAACCATTACCAATTTGCGTTGCGTAAAGTTCCTTAATGTCGTCAAGCTTTACAGCTTTAAGCCGAATGATTTGTTCTTCGATTGTATGTGACGCTCGAATATCGTTCTTATCATATGGCGTCATTGTTCGTGCTAGTAAACTCATGGCAAGTGCTTGAGGATCGGATTTGGACGCCTCCAAACCGGTGATCGATTGTTGTCGAATGACCTCAAATTCATCTTCCGGAAATGAAGGTGCTTGTAATACTTGAGCCATGATTGCCAAGACTGCGGGTAATGTTTCTCGTTTCGCAGTTATCGAGATACTTAGTGACCCAGAGGATCCTCCGAAGGAGAGCGACGCGCCGAGTTGATCTAAAGCATCTTGAATCTGTTGATGATTCATCGATGCGGTACCTCGCATCATCATCGGACCCAAAAAATTCGCGCTGCTATCATATTTCAATAGACTCTCGGCGTTGCCGTAATTAAGGCTTAGGCTGAGGACAACTTGTTCACCGCGACTTTTCTTGGAGAGTAAGGCGGTCTGGATTCCAGAAGGCAGTTCGTCGCGCGTCGTTCGTTCATCAATATTATCTAACGAGGTTTCGAATTGTTCACCTTGGACGATCGATTTGCGACCTTGATAATCTTTCACCATCGCTGCAATATCGGGTGTACTAGGAATCGTGACATACTGGGGTGCTTCCGTAGGAATAAATAGTCCAGTCGTGCGGTTGTTGGCACCCATGTATAGTTTTGCAACTCGTTGCACATCTGCAGCCGTTACTTTTTCCACTCGATCTCGATATAGAAAGAACAGACGCCAGTCACCCTGAGCCGCCCAGTTACTTAGTCGAACAGCGACGCGAGCTGTATTGTTGAGAGATTGTTCACGTTGTTTCTTGATTTGCTGAACAACACGCTGTACTTCTTCGTCGGAAACGCCGCTATCAGCAATTTTGTCGATTTCAGCGATCATAGTGGTTTGTACTTCTTCGACGTTATCTTTATCGGCTGCCTGAGAATAGAAGACCATGATGCCGGGATCTCGTTGAGCAAAGGTGCCACCGACGATGCTGCTAGCAATCTTAGTTTCCACGAGTGCTTTGTACAGGCGACCTGCTGGCTCAGTTGAGAGGATGTAACTCAATACATCGACTGCGGCAAAGTCTTCATGGGCAGAGGCGGGGACGTGATACACGACACCGGCGATAGCGACTTCACCAGTACGTTGCAATTTCACACTGCGTTCGCCGTCTTGCGGTGGTTCGATCGTATAGGTCTTGTCAAGTTTACGTGTGGGTGTCGCAATAGCCCCGAAATGTTGTTTGGTAAAATCGAGTGCTTTGGCTTTGTCAAACTGACCAGCAATGATCAGCAAAGCGTTATCTGGTTGATAGTATTTGCGATAAAAAGAGCGCAGGTTTGGTAGTGGTACGAGTTCGATATCGCTCTTGTTTCCGATGGTCGATTTTCCATAGTTGTGCCAATCAAACGCAGCGGATGTCATCCGCTGCATCAAAATACGACTGGGACTATTTTCCCCTCGTTCGAACTCGTTGCGCACAACCGAGAATTCAGACTGGAGGTCTGATCCTTTGATGTAACTATTGATCATGCGATCTGCTTCGAGCTTAAGCGCAAACTCTAGGTTTTCATTACCCGCCGGGAGTGTTTCGTAGTAATTGGTTCGGTCGAGGGAAGTGGTGCCGTTGAAGCGAGCGCCTTTTTCAGTGAGTAGTCCTGGGATGTCCCCGTGGGTAGGCGTTCCTTTAAATAACATGTGTTCGAGCAGATGAGCCATGCCTGTTTCACCATAGCCCTCATGGCGAGAACCGACAAAAATGGTCAGGTTTACGGTTACGGTGGGAGCCGAATTATCAGGATACAACAGGATTTGTAGGCCATTATCAAGTTGGTACTGCGTGATACCTTCAATCGTGACAAGTTCCTCGATTTCTGCGGCGGAGGTTCGCTCGACAAGGGATACCTGCAATGTCAGGCCAACTAGAAATAGAGCGACAAATTTTATAGAACGTTTCATGATTGAATTATCCTGTGATGGTTTTGATTCGTTTGTATGTTGATTATTTATTGCAGGGATGCCGCTGAAGATTTTGTTGTGCATTTTAGATGGTAAATATATTGTACTGAATCTATGAGTGATGTTAACCCACTAGTGAGCCTGTGTGTATTGAACGAGATACGCAGCCATTGCGGGAATGGTTCAGAGGTCTATCCAGAAAAAAAACTCGCTGTAGGGCTGGATGCCATCGTCCATTTTGCGAGTGGTATTTTCCGTTAGAAATCCCGCTTTGAGGAAGAATTTGTGGGCTCGTTCAAAGCGTGTATCAGACCAAAATTCGACTCGTTGAAATCCTTGAGATCGTGCCCAATCGAGCGCCCATTGCATCAGGGCTTGCCCCAGCCCCAGGCCTCGCAATGACTTGTGTAAATAGAGTCTTTTAAAAGTACACGCATGGAATTGTTGATCGAGTGGAACGACAGCATGGCAACCGACAATGGTCTGTTGTTGGTCTTCCACAATAATGAATTCACCAGCGCGGCCGCGATAGTTGCCTTCCAAATTGAGTAAATCTGAGTCGTCACCATTGAGAATGATTTGATCCCCATGCTCTTGATAACAAGATTCAATCAACGCCATGACCCGATCCTTATCTGAATTCTGAGCGCTGTAGACCGCGAATTCGAGGAATCCTTTTAACGGAGGTAGCGGGAGTGATGACATGCAAGCAATTTTCGCTAGAAAACAGGGAAAATGAAAGAACCGCTAGTAGAACAAAAAGGGTGCACGGTGGGAAAATTTGGGTTAACCGAGCAGTTTCAGCATCGGTGAACCTTCGTTGAGTGTAGGGCGTTCTGGGCGGCCTTGATGTGAGTACATCAATTTCATGTTGTCGAGACCGAGCAGGTAAAGAATGGTGGTATGGATGTCTTTAATATGCATGCGATCGTCCACAGCGTGCAGGCCAAGTTCATCGGTCGTGCCGATAACTTGTCCACCTTTAACTCCGCCGCCTGCCATGAACATCGTAAAGCCATAGGGATTGTGGTCTCTACCAGTTCCTTTTTCACTCATCGGCGTACGGCCAAACTCTCCACCCCAGATGACGAGTGTTTCGTCAAGCAGCCCACGTTGCTTGAGATCTTTCAGCAGACCAGCGACTGGCTTATCCGAGGCGCCGCAGTTGTCGGTGTGGTTGGTTTCGATGTTGGTATGTGCGTCCCATTTACTGCCGCAGCCGTGATAAAGTTGCACAAAGCGAACTCCTCGTTCGACAAGCCGCCGCGCGAGTAAGCAGTTTTTCCCAAAATCCTCGGTCTGCTTGTTGTCCATGCCGTACAGTGCTTTGGTGGCAGCAGTTT
>DTSG01000165.1 GCA_012965455.1 Planctomycetaceae bacterium
CTAATGCACCCGCTTCAAGGCTGAGAGACAAATCGGGGCAAATCAGTTCACAATCAAATTGCTGAGATTGTCCAAGTCCAGTACAGTCCGCGCAGGCACCGTAGGGACTATTAAAGCTGAACGTTCGCGGCTCAATTTCTTCGTAGTTAATGCCACAACTGGGGCAGGCATAAAGTGAGCTGAAGAGAGTGTCTATCCATTCACCCTCAGATTCAGCTGCGTCAGCAGGAACGTGGCGACTACACAACGTCAGTAATCCTTCGCCATGTTGTAACGCCAGTTTGACCGACTCACCGATGCGCGATTGAACATTTGGTCGAATAATCACACGGTCAATAATCGCATCGATTTGATGTATTTTCCTCGGCTCCAACTCCGGAAAAGACTCCACGTCAAATACGCGACCATTAATTCGAGCCCGCACGAAACCAAGCTTGCGAATTTTCTCCAGTACCTCGCGATGTTGCCCGCGCTTCCCGCGCACCATCGGCGCCATGATCATCGCCTTGGTGCCTACGGGCATGCTCATTATCGCCTCGTGAATTTCCTCTTTGGATTGCTGCCGAATTGCCTCGCCGCATTCAAAACACATCGGCGTACCAAGCCGCGCTAAGAGTAGTCGCAAGTGATCGTAGATTTCGGTTACGGTTGCTACGGTACTACGAGGGTTCTGAATTCCAACACGCTGATCAATACAGATTGTTGGTTGCAAACCGGAAATAGTATCGACGTCCGGACGGGACATCTGATGAAGAAATTGCCTTGCGTAGACGGACAGACTCTCGATGTATTGCCGCTGCCCTTCGGCATACAACGTATCAAAGGCCAGCGAGCTTTTCCCAGAACCGCTGGGACCGGTAATAACAACAAGTTGTCCACGTGGAATGACGACACTCACGTCTTTAAGATTGTGAACTCGCGCACCTTCAATACAAATACTGTTGGGGGCACCAGCACTCAGCGGGGTCGTATATTGAAGATTGTCGATCGTCGCCATAGCAATGTTTTTGCTGCTGAGAAGTTATGCTTGATCCACATCTTCACAAGTCGTAAAAATTAATCGTCCGGCACTTGTTTGCAAGACACTTGTTACCGTAACCGGTACCGTCTCGTTCAAGTGACGTCGTCCACCTTCAACAACAATCATCGTACCGTCGTCTAAATAACCCACGCCTTGAGAATCGCTTTCACCCTCTTTGACAACTTTGATGTTGAATTGTTCGCCAGGCAGAAACACAGGCTTCAATGCATTCACTACATCGTTGAGATTAATGACAGTAACATCTTGGAGCGTGGCGACTTTGTTTAAGTTGTAATCACCCGTGACGAGTTTACCGTTGAGTTCTTGTGCCAACAGCACTAATTTCATATCCACGGGTTGCCCCCGCATGTTTTCCGACTCCGACTCATGAATAATCAATTCAATATCCTGATTTGATTGCAAGTCTTTGAGGACATCTAAACCGCGGCGACCGCGTGTCCGCCGCATCTTGTCGTTACTGTCGGCGATGTTTTGCAGCTCCTGCAACGCAAAGCGGGGCAAAACAAGCTTGCCATCAAGTATTTTGGTCTTGATTAAGTCAACGATGCGGCCATCGATGATCACACTTGTGTCGAGTACTAGTGGTTGTATCCCTTTGTAATCTTTCGCGAATTCAACATAGGGAATGATGAATCGAAAATCGTGATTTGTTTGCAGCAATACGGATATACAGATGTAGCATAGAGGAATCGCGATCGAAAGCCGCAATATCCCTCGAAGTTGTTCGTTGTTGGAGAATGTCAAAACTGGATCAATCGCTGTACCGATGATATAGGTCAAAAAGAGCCCAACGATAAGTCCAAAATAGGTACACGAAATGATTTCGACTGGTTTGCGGCGAACCAAGATGTCCACAACCACAATGACCGTAGCAACCACGATCAACAACGTACCCAACAGCATATACTCCTGCTGGTTTTCATCCACATTGGAAACAATAGAAATACCAGCACCGAATGCGATCGCGAGAAAAATACCGCGCAAGAACCATAAAGCCATAATAAAACCGCCAACTGAAATAAATGGGAATAATAATAGGTGCAGTGAACAGCACAATCGTGCGTCACTGCGAAAATAATGTAAATATGACCGCGACAGACTAAGGTTTGACTATGCTGTAGTCAATAATAGAAACCTGTCGCTGTTTTCATTCTAAACTCAGCAAATCTGAATTACTACCATAAAACCGCAGCAACCACAAAAGCATGCCAATATAGGCAAGTGCGATTCATGGTAAAAAATATGGCTACTGGCTAACATGAGCCAAGAATTGTTGTTCAAAGAAGCGATCTGTCATGCCCGCAATATAATGCCCCACGCTACGGGGCAAACCAACTTGCTCGGCATGTTCAACAAACCTTGCAGGCATGATCTCGGGATTTTCAACTAATACGGCAAATAATTGCTGGATTTGACGTTGAGCAAGCTCACGAGTTTTTACGATTGCAACATGACGGTAAACGCGTTCATACAAAAATAACTCAAGCTGTTTCTTAGCTTTGGCAATCTCTCCAACAGTCCCAATTCGAAAGTCCGATTGACGCGCAGCACTAGCAGAGTCCCACTGAAACTGTGTTAGTGCGGTGCTTGTATGCTCCAGAACATTCGTGACTTGGCAATCTAACAAAGTGTGAATGATCGCGCGTTGATATTCTCGTTCTCCTAACTCATCACCTCGCGACGCAATCTGCTGCTGACAAATTTTTATCATATCGAGCTGTTCTAATTCAGCGAACTTAACGAGTCCCAACTTTAATGCATCGTCGATATCGTGAGCGTCATAGGTCATGGAATCCGCGGCCTCAACCGCTTGGACTTCCAGTAATGGAGAAATCTCAGTTGCACTCTTATCGACACGAGTCGCTTGCCCAGCAAGTACTTCTTCAGTGAGATTTAATCCCGGAAAATGCTGATGCCTCGTTTCCAACTGTTCGGCAATCGTCAAGGCGTATTGATTGTGAGAGAACCCACCCTCTGCTGCTAGGCATTCCGCTAATGCGTCTTCACCCGCATGCCCAAACGGTGGGTGTCCGATGTCATGGAATAACGCTAACGCTTCTACCAAATCTTCATTCAATCGTAAGGCGCGGGCTAAGGTGCGAGCGATTGATGAAACTTCATGGGTATGTGTGAGCCGAGTACGATGATAATCGCCCATATCGCCCGTAAAGACTTGCATCTTACCACTCAGCCGCCGATATGCAGCGCTGTGTACAATACGGTCGCGGTCGCGTTGGAACGGCCCTCGATAAGACTGTTGCTGCTCGTCATAGCGGCGACCCAATGTGTCACTACTGTGCATCGCATAGGGTGCCAAGATACTTGCCTCACGCTCAGCAATCGTCTGCAAATTGTTGTGCGTCATTAACTTAAGCCTCTCAGCCTGAAGGAAACCCCAATGCGATTCAAGGGATAAGCCTACATCTGTTGTACAACACCAATTCCTAATAAGTCTAAACCGTGAGCGATGGTCCGCGCGGTTAAATCACAGAGCCGCAAGCGACTCAACTTAATCGCATCGTCCTCCGCTTTTAGAACAGGGCACTGCTCAAAGAAAGATGAAAAACGTTTCGCTAAGTCAAACAAATAATTGGTTAGTTGATTAGGTCGATAATCTTCTAACACTTCATCTAATGCTTCGGCATAACGTGCTAGCGTCAGAGCTAACAATCGTTCAGCCGAATGTTCCAGATTGACGCTATCGGCCGGTGCCCGAATCTGTTCTAAATCTACCTCTCCCTTGCGAAATATACTCTGGACTCGAGCATAGCAATACTGCATGTAGGTTGCCGTGTTACCCTCTAAGGCCATCATCTTGTCATAACTAAACACATAGTCACTGGTCCGATTATGGGCAAGATCTGCATATTTTATCGCACCATGACCAACGGCATCAGCGACCTCTGCGCATTGTTGTGTCGTTAACGCATACTCACTATTTCCATCGCCTGAATCAGCAGAGACAATTTCTAGTGCCTTAGCCACAGCTTCATCAAGCAACCCCTCGAGCCCCACTGCCGAACCGGACCGCGTCTTATAAGGACGC
>DTSG01000166.1 GCA_012965455.1 Planctomycetaceae bacterium
TTGCGTGTGCTGTGGACCAATGGTATTCCTCAAAGCTCTGTTGAACCTGACACGCGAGTCACTATAGTCGAAAATCAGGAACTGCTCACAGGATCTTGCCCATACCTTTATACATGGACGGGCCAAAAATACGAATTCTTCACAGATCTATTATGGGCTGCACCGATTGGACTGCAGTTTGCTGAGGGGATCATTGCACCGACTCGCGATACAGAACACTTGCTCATCCCCGGGGACCGGTTACAGCCGATCAATGGAGAATACCGTTTACAAGTCACAGAGGAATTATGGGAAGCAGCTTACTTCGACGACATACAATTGATTGCTATTGACCACCCGGACGCAACGGAAGTGTATTCCAACGAAAAGGTAGGTCCACCCTCCATTTCCAAATATAAAATCCACTCTTTTGCCAGCGCCGGCTTGCGGTCGCCGGTTTCAGCCCACGGTAGCGATGGGCAAGATGTACTTGCCGTGATCAAGCAGCGAGACGGTAAATTCACCAAGCTATTCGACCGACGCCAAAAACAAGGACTAGTACCGGAATATTTTCTAGAACTTGACCTGGGCGACTTGTCCCTGGCGAACCAGAATGTGGCAAAGACAGTACAACTTGTGATGACTGGCTGGATGTTCCCGACCGACACGTCCATCAATATTGCGATTTCCCAGAACCGCAAACTCTCTGGCAGTCGGCCTCCGTCAATTTGGATGCCGCGGGTAAATACCGCTGTCCCAACGCAAACGAATTGGGTTAAGGTCGTTCCCAACATGGGTTTCCCTGGAGGGAAAACGAAAACTATCGTGGTAGACGTCCCCGTCGAACAATTCCGCAATGGTGACCATCGGATTCGTATCGTCACGACTATGGAACTCTATTGGGATAGCATTCAGGTGTTTGTCGGACCCCAGCAACCCGCACCATCAGTGATGACAAAAACCAATGTCGAATTAACCAGCGCCGACTTGCATTACCGCGGCTATTCGGCCCGCCTCAGTCGCCTCCACAATGGCCCAGAACGCTACGCCTATAACTATGTCTGGAAGCAACCTCGGTGGTCACCAATGGCTGGCAACTATACTCGCTATGGTGACGTCACTGAGTTATTGCAGGCCACCGATGACCACCTCGTTGTGCTCGGCTCTGGTGATGAAATGACATTGCGGTTCGCGGAACTACCCCCACCAAAAGCAGGGTTCGTGCGGGATTTCATTATCCGTTGCGTTGGCTGGGATAAGGATGCGAGCCTGAACACGGTGGCTGGGCATCGCGTCGAACCATTACCGTTTACGGCCATGAAATCCTACCCGTTTGGCCCCGCTGAACAAATTCCGGATTCACCAAGCTATCGCGAGTATCTAAGGGTTTACCAAACGCGGCAGCTCGAACCGCAACCGTTCTGGGATCAATTGCGACAATAGAGGTGGTGCGAGTTACGGATTGTGTGTCTCGCGCGGGCAGGGGTGCTAGCTGGGTTTGTTGTGAATAATTGCGATTAAGTGGGAACTGTCAACGTATTCTTTACGTAATCATAACAACCCGAACGTCGCATCAAACGTGAGTAGCTGGCAAGTTCATTTTTAACGTTCTGCAGTAATTTACGGCCAGCACGTGATAGGCTTTTGCATCTTATTTATTTCATTCCACAACAATTGATCCTCATGCGCCTCATCATTCAATTTCCCTGCTACCTAATTCTATGCGTAACTGTGCTTGCTGGCTGCACTGAACCCACACCCAACACCGACAACAACGATGGTGGTCATTCGGTTAATATTCCAGATGCCCCGGGCAGCGGCGCGATTACGTTTTCAGAAGTTCAGCAACAGTCCGGAATCGACTTCACCCATTTCAATTCCCCGCGGGCTTCACTAATCCCCGAAGATGTTGGCTCTGGCGTGGGTTGGGCTGACTTTGACAACGACGGCGATGAAGATCTCTATTTCGTCAATTTTGCCGCTCCCTTTTTAGCTTCCGACGAGGACATGGCTCGCGCTAGTGGTAATCGCTTGTACCGCAACGACGGCGATGGACAATTTACAGATATCACCGAAACTGCGGGTGTGGGACACGTAGGCTGGGACTTTGCCTGTCTCTGGTGGGATGCTGATAATGACGGCAACCTTGATCTCACCGTCACCCACTACAGTGGCCTCGTGCATTACCGCAATCTTGGTGATGGTACGTTTCAAGACACAACTTCGTCCGCCGGGTTTGGCGAAATCAACAGTTTCCTACTCGGGCTGACCGCTGGTGATTACGATCTGGATGGCGATTTAGACCTGTACCTTTGTGGTTACGTTGAATTCGACCGAGCACGTGCTCGCAATCGCCCAATTGTTGCTGGCCGCCCGGCTGTTTGGACAAACCCCGTATCCTATCAAGCCTTGCCTAACCTGCTGTTACAAAACGATGGCGGCGGCGTATTTACTGACGTGACAGAATCGACGGGCGTTGCTAATCCCGCCGGAAAATCGATGCAAGCGATTTTCTGTGACTTCAACAACGACGGTTGGCCAGATATATTTGTCGGCAACGACGTCGGTACTGCGGACGCCATGTACCTCAATAACCAGGACGGGACTTTCAAAGACGTCTCAAAAATATCGAGCACCTTTGACCGTCGCGCCAGCATGGGGATGGCCGTTGGCGATGTTTATCACCACGGCAAAATGGATTTATTCACAACACACTGGGTCAACGAAGATCACGCACTCTGGAAAAACCTATCCACTGCAGGTGACCCGTCAGGAATTCTGATGGAGGATGTCGGACCGTTCACTGGAATTCTTGAGATCAAATCAACGGCTGATGTCGCCTGGGGAGTCAATTTAGTCGATTTCGATAACGACGGTCACCTCGATGTAATTTTAGCCAACGGTAGCACGATTGAGGATGAACTAACAACCGACGTGTTGAAAGATCCAAAACTGTTACCTCAAAGAAGCCGCATCCTCCGCAACGATGGTCAGGTTAACTTTGTTGATGTTAGCGACGATGCCGGACCATTCTTTCACAAAAAGCTAATTGCGCGTGGCTTAGCAACCGCGGATTACGACCACGATGGTCGCCTCGATGTCGCCGTAGGCATCCATACCGGGGCTGGAGTCCTGTTACACAACACTTCACCCGACACAGGAAATTGGCTACAAATCAAGCTTGAAGGCTCCAGCAGTAATCGGTTTGGCATCGGTGCTAAAATTGAAGTCAAAATTGGAGCGAACACCTACAGTCATCAATCCGTATTGAGTTCAAGCTATTTGAGCACCAACAGCACAATCGCACACTTTGGATTAGGCACCGCGCAACAAGTTGATTCAATCACAGTTACTTGGCCCAGCGGTGTCGTAACCAAACAAACCGATGTAACCCTAAATCAACTTATTGTGGTAACCGAAGAAACACAAAAATAGTTGTTTTCCTTTTAGGAATCCTCGAAGTAAGATATAAGAGTCCTCAGGAGATGTTTTTCACCAAAGCACAGGCCACGTCATGAATAAAATCGTAATCATAATTGTCATACTTGCCGTCAGTAGCGGTGCTATTTTCTTCCTCGTTTTCGATTCCAGTGAAGGACCGTCCATTGAGGACTTACTCGACGGCCAAGAAGCGACCGAGGCGCGCACGGTGCAAACTGAAACAGGTGGCACGCCCCACCACGAACCCATTCAATATCGCGCAAAAGATTCACGGGACGCAATTGTCACGCCAGAATTCATCGCTGGCTCCGAAGCTCAAATCGCGGGTGGCACGAAAGGTATTGGTATCACCATCAACGGTGAAAGTCGTTTTTATCCGCTGTACGTTATGCAGTACCACCAAGTCATCAACGACACGCTACAGGACACAGCGATCGCGGCGAGTTACTGATCGAGCGAACAAAAGCTCGTGGTTCACGAGCGACGCATTGAAGGTTCAGACCAACCCATGGAATTACGTGTTTCTGGCGCAGTACTGCATGGCAATCTAATTATGTTTGACAAAAAGACGAATACTCGCTGGTTGCAAGAAACGGGTAAAGCGATTGACGGCGAGAAAAAAGGTTTACGTCTCGCGCAACTAGATGCCAAGAAATGGAC
>DTSG01000167.1 GCA_012965455.1 Planctomycetaceae bacterium
ATTATTTTCAGGATTGAAAGTTCATCGGCGGCGGGCGTGGTTTTTGTTGGTGGGAGAATTTGTCACAATGGTGCTATGGATAACTCAAGGCAAACATCGTTTGACGTTATTGTGATTGGAGCTGGGGTTGCCGGATTAAGCACGGCGATGCAACTTGCCAAGCTTGGACAATCTGTGGTTGTGTTAGAACGTGAACAACTGGGCAACGGGTCTACTGGTCGGGCCGCTGGACTACTGGGACAATTACGAGGTACTGCCGAATCGACGCGGATGTTGATGGATGGCGTAGAAATTGTACTCGACCTGGAAAGACAGGCTAATGTTGAAATCTACGTACAAACTGGGTCATTACGTATCGCCGAAACGCCTGAGCGGGCTCAGGAAATCGCGGATCTTGTTACGATGGGAAAAAGTATTGGTTTCGACATTGAGCATCTAACGCAAACGGAAGTTGCAGCAAAGCTGCCGTACATGAAAACCGATGATTTGCTTGACGCGTGCTATTGCCCCACCGATGGGCATTTGCAACCTGCCGAACTAGTCAGCGCCTATATAAAGGTGGGGCGAAAACACGGCGTCCAGTACCATACCAACTGTGCCGTCACCAACGTCATCGTCACCGGGGGCAAAGCCACCGGGGTAGAGACGGCCGCTGGTGAGTTTCATGCTCCAGTAATCGTTAATGCCGCTGGGCCATGGTCATACTTGGTGGCGGGTCTGACCGATACGGTGCTACCAACCGCTGCGATTTGCCATCACTACCTGACAACTCGTCCGGACGACTCAATCAAAATCGACCGATTCTCCCCAGCCGTTCGAAATCGACACCACCGACTCTACACTCGGCCTGAAAGCGATGGCCTGATCGTCGGTATGTACGGCGAGGAAGCAACTGAATACGACATGGAATCACTGCCCAGCGACTTTGATATGTCCGCTATGAAGGCACGACTAGATGACATTCTCGTCGCCACGCTTGTCTATAACGCCAATCAACGTTTCCCGTGGATTACAGAACGCACGGCAATGGCGATTACGACCGGTATTATGACATTTACGCCAGATGGCAAACCGTTTTGTGGAAAGCTGCCTGATATCGAGGGCCTTTATTATGGTGCCGGTTTCTGTGGGCATGGGATTGTACAGAGTCCGACGATCGGCGTGATCATGGCGGACTTGATTCTCGAAGGCGAAACGCAATATGACATCGCAGCGATAGAAGCGGATCGCTATTTTGATATGCCGGAGCTTCAGACACGCCCAGATATTAAAGCCGCAGCCTATGAAATGCACGCTGGGTACTATGGTAATGTCGAGGGTAGCAAACAATGAAGATACTTGTTACTTGTAAACGTGTGCCCGATACGGACCAAAAAATACATGTTAAGGAAGATGGTAGTGGAATCGACGACTCCAATCTGGCCTATGTGCTCAACCCCTTTGATGCAATCGCTGTGGAAGAAGCGTTACGGATCCGCGAAGAAGATAAATCCGGAGATGAGATTCAAATTGTTGCTGTCGGAGTGGGGACAACAGATTATGAAGCGGAACTACGAACCGCACTAGCGATGGGCGCTGACCGAGCGATTTTGGTGGAAAACAGTACGCTGATGGATCCGTGGACTGTGGCGAACACAATTGCTGCCGTTGTCGAGCGTGAATTACCCGATTTAGTGTTGATGGGAAAGCAAGCAGTTGACGACGACGCCAATCAAACCGGACAGTTCTTGGCGGCTCTGTTGCAATGGCCCCAAGCAACCTTTGCCTCGAAGATAGAATTCGGCGGACTCGGGTTACGGGTGGCGCGAGAGACCGACCAGGGTATCGAAGAAATTGAAGTCCCGCTGCCGGCAGTGGTGACAGCTGATTTGCGTCTAAACGAACCGCGCTATGCCTCGCTACCGAGTATCCTTAAGGCCCGCAAAAAAGAGATTGAAATCATTCCCCACGCTGACTTACAGATTGATGTCGCTACGCAACTAGAGGTGTTGTCGATGAAGTCAGAGATTAGCCAGCGCAGTTGTGTAATGTTGGAGGATGTGAACAGCTTAATGGAGATCATTAGTCCCTAATCCCGTCAATCAAAATAGAAATGAAAACATTAGTAATCACAGAAAGAGATGAGAGCGACATTCGCTTAGGGTCGCTGTCGGCAATTGGCTTTGCTCAGTCGCTGCCAGCATCCGTGGTTGATACCCTCTGCGTCGCGGACGTTTGCGGCGTAAACCCTACGGCCGATGCTCACGCTGCGGTGATTGCCGCGGCGGTAAGGCAACACTCGTACGAGTTAGTGGTCGCGGCGGCAACGACTTACGCGAAAGACGTTGTGGGCCGAACCGCAGGGTTGTGCGGTGGCTCGATGGCAAGTGACGTGATTGGTCACCGATTCGACGGAGAACAACTTTTGCTCGACCGCCCCATGTTCGCCGGCGCTGTTACTGCAACAGTCATTCTTAACAATAGTCCTAGATTCATAACCGTCCGTGCTGCGGCCTATAATCCCGTCGACATAAGCAGTGTCAATAGTTTGAGCTCGCTTGATACCGCATCGCTGGATGTTGATTATTCGGATGTGCCTAGTGCTCAGTGGAAAAGCTTGGCATCTCGCGCAAGCCACCGTCCGGACGTAACCGAAGCGAAAATTGTGGTGTCAGGTGGTAGAGCGTTTAAGAGTAGCGAAGATTTTGAGCGACTTGTCGGCGGGTTAGCCGATGGGCTGGGCGGCGCTACCGGCAGTTCACGAGCATTAGTTGACGCTGGTATCACTCCCAATGACTTACAGGTTGGACAAACCGGAAAAATAGTTGCTCCAGATATATACATCGCACTGGGAATATCCGGCGCTGTCCAGCATCTCGCCGGAATGAAGAACTCCAAAACGATTATTGCCGTTAACACAGACCCTGATGCCCCAATTTTCTCTGTCGCGGATTTCGGATTAGTCGGTGACGTGTACGAAGTGGTCCCTCAACTCATAGCGGAACTCAATGGTTAACTTGTTGTCGCAAATCACCGGTATCGATAACACGGTCACTCGAGAAATCCTCGGTAACGTCGACTCGCTCTCGCGGACAATATTTTACGTGCTAACTGTTTTCGCCTTATGTTCATTTTTTCACGGTCTGTGGTCGCGGTGGACCCTCTGGAGGCAGGGGCGACAGCGTGATAGTTCGCCGGAATCGATGCGATTTCGTGTAATCCTTCGCCGTGTTATTGAGAGGATTCTACTGCAGCGTCGTGTGCGGCGGCAACGTAAGGCGGCTGGTCGAGCGCATGTACTGTTGTTTGGAGGTTTTGGCATCCTCTTCATCGGTACGGTGTTGATCGCGATCGAACACTACAGCGCGGCGGCGATTGGAAGATCGCCACAGGATCCAATATTCCACAAAGGGTTGTATTTTGTGATCTATGAATTTGTGCTCGATACAGCGGGATTAGCGTTGCTGGCGGGGTGTCTCTGGTTTCTGAAACGCCGTTTCAAATCCGATTCGAGTATGGCTCATGTCCGCAGTGACTATGTGGTGCTGGGTTTGCTCGTGTCGCTTGTGATCACCGGTTACGTTGCCGAAGGTTTGCGTATTACGCTCGAGGAAACTCCTCTTCCCGGATTCTCCTATGTCGGATTATTGTTCGCCTGGCCGCTACAGTGGATTGGAGTAACTGTGGAAAACGCCGCACCAATCCACTTAACACTGTGGTGGGTGCACGTAGTTTTAGCACTTGGACTGATTGCACTATTTCCACATACTCGCTTATTGCATTCGCTTGCCGGTGCGATAAACCTAGCGCTGAGCGAGCAAACGTTGGGCGTAATGCAGCCGATCAGTATTGAACAGGTAGAACAAACGGGTCTAGTGGGCGCAGAAAAGATCACGGATTTTACGCGCTGGCAATTGCTGTCGCTGGATGCTTGTGTCTCCTGCGGGCGTTGTGAGGATCTGTGTCCCGCCGATCAAGCTGGCAAGGCGTTGTCTCCGCGAGATGTAGTTCAGGGATTACGGAGTGTGATGGAGTTGGGGAATGTGCCGTTAACCAACGGGATATCTAACG
>DTSG01000168.1 GCA_012965455.1 Planctomycetaceae bacterium
AGACGAACTAGGATAGTGATTAAATAGCTATGGCTCAAAAACGCGATTTCTATGAAGTACTTGGAGTTGCTCGTGATGCGCCTAAGAACGTGGTCTCAAAAGCCTATCGTAAACTAGCGATCAAATATCACCCAGACACGAATCCAGATGATGAAGACGCAGTCTCTAAGTTTAAAGAAGCCGCGGAGGCTTACGAAGTTCTGAGCAATGCTGAAAAACGTCAACGCTACGATCAATATGGCCATGCCGGATTGGACGGCATGGGCGGTGGTGCGGCATCGAGCGTAGAAGATATCTTTGAAGCTTTCGGTGATCTATTTGGTGGCGGCGGCGGTATTTTTGACGGTATTTTTGGCGGTGGCCGTAGGCAAAATCGCGTGCGTCGCGGTGGTGATATTCGCTGTGACGTGGCGCTGGATCTCGAGGAAGCCGCCACGGGTTGCGAGCAAACATTGGAAGTCGTTCGCAATGAGATTTGTGACAGTTGTGATGGATCCGGCGGCGCGCCGGAAGCGGAGCGCGAGGTCTGCGTACGCTGTGATGGAAGAGGGCAAGTTATTAAGTCTGCTGGTATTCTTCGCGTGGCGACGACCTGCACTGCTTGCCAAGGACAAGGCAACGTGATTTCTGCGGCCTGTGAAGAATGTCGTGGGCAGGGTGTCATGCCGCAGACAAGTGAAATAACGATTAGCATTCCGGCGGGAGTTGACGATGGGACTCGAGTGCGGATGACCGGGCAGGGCGAAGCTAGTCCTGATGGCGGACCCAGTGGGGATTGTTATTGCTTCATCGAAGTGCGTCCGCACCGAGTGTTTGAGCGCCATGCTGAACATCTCGTCGTTCGTCTGCCAGTAACCTATTCGCAATCTGTGTTAGGCGCTGAGGTCGAAGTGCCGACGCTCACTGGGCGTGAAGTCTTGACGATGCCTGCGGGCACTCCCTCCGGCGAGACATTTCGGTTACGAGGACATGGAGTACCGCATGTTCATTCTGGGAGACTGGGTGATTTGCTGGTGCAAACCTATATTGAAGTGCCGGAAATAATCAGCGACGAACAACAACAATTGTTGAGGGACTTGGCTCAAATGGAACAAACAGAGGTTGCTCCGCAACGCAAAGGTTGGCTTGACCAACTAAGAGATTTATTTACTACATCCGATTCCCAAGAATCGACTAATTGAGTGCGCCATTAGATTGAGGCAATTGATATGACTAACGAAGAATTTGAGAAAAACGAAACCCCAAGTGGGAGCGATGCTAAGGGGCCACCACCGTTGCCCCCCCCACCACCACCGGTCGATGATGTCATCGAAGATATTGTTGATGCGCTGGCCGAGGAGCAGGTCGCTGAACCGGAAGTGGAGTCTGGGCAAGAACAAATCGAAGAACAGGTAGAGGAAATAGTCGAAGAGTTGACTGTTGAGCAACAGTTGGCCCAGGAGCGTGACAACAACATGCGATTGTTAGCCGAAATTGATAACTTGCGAAAACGATCTCAGCGAGAGATGCAGCAACAATTGAAGTACGCAGCGCTTCCCGTGATTTCAGAAATGCTGAGCGTGATTGACGATTTACATCGAACTTTAGAAGCGAGCCAAAGTGGTGGCGCGGTCGAGGCTTTTACTGGCGGAGTTGAGATTGTTGTTCAGAGCTTTACGACAGTTCTTGAAAAGTATCAGTGCCGAGCAATCAAGGCAGCAGTGGGTGAAGCGTTTGATGTGAAGTTACACGAGGCGATTAGCATGCAACCAAGTGATCAATTTGATGCAAATGTGATATTGGCTGTGGTGCAACAGGGTTATCAAATGCATGATCGGGTAATTCGCCCGAGTCAAGTTGTTGTTTCCAGTGGACCAGCAGCGGATGAAGCTGCGTCAGACGAATAGATTTATTGGTGACCGCCACCACTGGTTTAGAGAGAAATATATTATGCCAACCTATGATTATGAATGTGACGCCTGCGGGCACTTGTTCGAGCTGTTTCAAGGTATCAATGACCCGATCAAGCGTAAATGTTCGGAGTGCAAGAAGTTGAAATTGCGGCGGTTGTTTGGAACAGGTGCTGCGATATTGTTTAAAGGTTCGGGTTTTTACGAAACGGACTACCGCAGCGATTCGTATAAAAGCGATGCAAAAAAAGCAAGCTCCGCGGAAAAAAAGTCAAAATCGGACGCTAGCTCTAGCAATAAATCTAGCAAAAAATCGGATAGTAAGTCGAGCTCATCAGACAATTCCTCCGGCAAGGGCAGTAGTTCAAAATCGTAACGAGACATAGAGTTGAGTGAATTGGAATTGAGTTTAGATGGTTAACGTGGACTTTTTTTACCAAGAAACAGTAGAATACGTATCCTGATATGGGCTGCAGAAAAGTACGGAGTGAATGATGGCGGTAATTGAATGTGCGACCTGTCAAAAAGAATTTGATACACAAAAGTCAGCGGCCGTGCCGTTCTGTTCACATCGGTGCCGCCAAATTGATTTGGGCCGTTGGTTAAATGAAGAATATGGTTTACCTGTCGAACCGAACGAAGAGGAACCGCTGCATGATTTGCAAGACGTTCAAGAGCAGGTAGAGTAATGCGTGAGTTTTTCACGTTAGGCCCTTACTTGAACAGATTTTCGGTTTGATCAAACAGTAGCAAGGAATGCAAAATGGCACAGCAATATGAAGTAGTCAAAGGAATTGACTGGCGGCAAGTGTTTCCCGCTTCCGTGCTCACTCGTTGTTTTCGGGTCGCTATTAGCGTTTCTGTTTTGTTGCTAGCAACACTGGGTGTTTGCTTGACCCAAGCTGGGTGGCAGTTGTCACAGTCTGTGTTTGCACCTGCGGAAGGCGTCCCCTCGGAGGTTCCGCTTGTTGATTTGACAAAATCTGAAATTGCGGGAGATGAACCGCAAAATTTCTGGGAGGCAATAGAAAACGGCAATGGACCAGCGTGGGTGAGTACGCAGGTTTGTGATTACGTCGATAAAGAGCATTTGGCCAATGGCTCGATTCAGGGCAAATACGCGTGGGCCATTTGTATCGTCGATGCGTTTTGGCTGCTTTTGGTGTGGTCTTTCGTCGGTGGTGCGATTACTCGAATTGCAGTAGTACAAATTGGTCGCGAGGAACGAATTGGATTGCAGGAAGCGTTTTGCTTTGTGCGCGGCAAATATGTCTCCTACTTAATGTCACCCTTGTTTGTCATGGTCGCCTGTGCTGTCTTGTCGTTACCGATTTTAGGAATCAGCGCTATGTTGAACTTTGATATAGGCGTTGTCTTGGCCGGCGTGTTGTGGGTGTTGGTGGTCATTGCGGGTATTGCGATTGCTGTGTTACTGACGGGACTATTTTTCGGCTGGCCGTTGATGTGGCCCACGATCAGCGCGGAAGAATCAGGCGATGTATACGAAGCGACAAGTCGTAGTTTTGCTTACACTTTCCAAGCGCCACTGCAATACTTTGGCTTTGCGTTGATCATTTTTGTGATGTGGGTTCCTGGAGTTGTGATTGTTCAGAGTTTTGCAGTTTTGGTTGAACAGGTCGTGTTTACGGTAGCCGGAATCTCCGGTGGTAGTACGATGGACGATGTGCAGCAATTTCTCAAGACAGGCGCGATGGATACCGATAGTCCCGCGGGCATTTATGCGTTAGGCGTTAATATAATTGGCGGCATTCACTGGATTGGGCACGCAGTTGCTGATGCATTTTGTATTAGTTTCTTCTTTTGTTCGTCCGCCGGCGTCTATTTGTTATTGCGACGATTTGTAGATCAAACGGAGATTGATGAAGTCTTTGTAGTCGATGAAAAAAACAAATATGGTTTGCAAGATTTGTTACGGGAGAGCGCTGAGAATGCTGCAACGACTGTAACTGATGAAGGGACCGACTAATCGATGGCTCAAGTACTTTTTTTGTCGGATGATTTGATGTTTGGCTCGCGAGTGGCCCATGCTGCCTTGATGCAAAATGTATCGCTACAAACGGTGTTGCAATTGGACCAATTACCCGAAGCGCTGCAATATATCGATGTTGAACGAGTTATTCTTGATTTATCCTGTGCGGCGTTTATTCCGGGGCATGTAATGGAAGTCGTCGAATCTTCGGATCGCGAACCCCTCACCATGGCATTTGGATCGCATGTTCATCAAGTGAATCTGGACGCTGCGAGCGAAGCTGGATTTGACCAAGTTGTCAGTAATGGGCAATTCAATGAAATGCTGTCGGGGTTGTTTACCCAAACCTGAACGGCCGGCGCTTTGAATGGATGTGAGCGTTATCGCCGCTTACAATGCTTCGGGTCCAGAAACGGCGGCGCCTAGATCATGAGCTTCGCCGAGCGGCAAGACGAAAATTTTTCCGTCACCAATATTGCCTTCTTGCCCTGTTTTGGCAGCCTTGCAAATCGTATCGATCGTGCGTTCAACAAAATCCTCGTTGACGGCAATTTCTAATGTTACCTTACGCAGCAAGTGCGTTTTGTACTCCATCCCGCGGAACGTCGCAGTTTGTCCTCGTTGCCGGGCAAACCCGTGGGCATCGCAAACAGTCATGCGGGATATGCCAGCTTTTTCTAGTGCTGCTTGTACTGCTGCGAGCCGTGTCGGTTGTATAATGGCAACTATTAACTTCATCTGATTCGATGCTTTACCGGTTGGTCCTACCTAATGTCTGTTTCAATTATACGAGTTCTGCAAAATTATGGTATCGGGTATGCGGCGTCTAAGCCGAATAGTCAGGAAATTGAAGCGTTGGGTTCAGCTGGAGGCTTTAGTGGTGCGGAGTTTTGGAAGATCACCGCCGGGGCGAATCAGTATTGCTTGCGGCGTTGGCCAAACAGCAAGCCGACTCGCTCTCAAGCTGACGTGATCTACCCAACGCTAGAGTATGTCCGGCGACATGCGGATTTGCCGTTAGCGTTCCCGATTCAAACCGTTCACGGTGAACCGCTGTGTCGTGTGGACAATGCTCGCTGGGAGTTGTCCCGCTGGATGCCAGGCGAGCCTATCGCGGAAACAGAAATCAATGATAACCAATTACGAGCGGCGGCGAGGGCGCTCGCTGAATTTCACAATACGACAAGTTCGTTGTCTCAGCAGCAACGTGCGTCGCCGGCAATCGATTTTCGTAGCACAATGATAGATCGATTGTGGGCGACGCAATTCGAGCAGCTGCAAGGGACTCAAGACGCAGCGGGCGTTGTCGATAGCGGTGTCAAGAAGATGCTGTTAGACCAATTTCGGTATCAAGCACATGCACTGCGGCAACAACTAGAATTGCTGCGCAGCGTACCCGTTTTACAAATTCCAATTATTGGTGATATTTGGTCGGACCATGTCCTGTTCAATAACGATGAAGTCAGTGGAATAGTCGATTTCGGAGCGATGAAGCTAGAGAGTCCCTGCCTCGATATCGCTCGCCTGTTTGGGAGTTATGCCGATTATTCGTCTGAAGCATTACGACGCGGAATTAGCTATTACGGCGAATTTCGAGAGTTAAACGACCTGGATCGTAGCCTAATCGAACTTTATGATCGGGGGTACGTAATATTGGCAGGTATACAGTGGTTGATATGGATTGAGCTAGAGCAGCGAGTCTTCTCGGACAATGAGTCGGTTCGGCAGCGATTGCGCAGACTTGTACGGCGGTGTGAACCTGCAATTTAACAAGGCAATAGTGGGCAATTCGCTCTAGCTATAGCATGGTTTATCATTGTTCTATTAGAATGGATACTTCACTGCTTGGCCGTGAGTATCGCAATGCTTGTTAGCAAATGATAACTAGGAGCAGAAGATTGAATATTAAAGGGAATAGGTTGCCGCGATTTGTAATGATGCTGATTGCAATGCTGGTATCAGTATCTGCTGTAACTGATGTTGCGCTGGCTCAGTTTGGCATTCCCGCGACTAACAAATCTATTGTCACCGGTACGGCGAGTTTCAAAATGCTCGCGGGCTCAAAAACTGCAGGTCAACTGACCGTGCAGTTAAACATCACTGACGGTTTTCATGTGTATTCGGTAACGCAAAAGCCTGGCGGTCCGATACCCAGCAAAATTAAACTCGGCAAGAATAGTATCAATGTGCAACTTGGCACAGCAATTCCCAACTTTCCTCCTGAGCTACATGACTATGATGTGTTTCCTAATTTAGTTGTCGAAGAGCATAAAAGATCCGTGACGTGGCAGGCTTCATTACAGTTTGCTGCTGCTGTGGAAAACCCCGCGGAATTGAAATTAAATGTGAACTACAGCGGATTAGCCTGTACGGATGACCTAGGTATTTGTCAGCCGGCGGACCTAAGTCTAACAGCGGCGTATGCAGGGGAGATTAAAACTACAGACGCGGAACCTGCAGTAGATGATTTAGAGGATCATGCAGACGAAATAAAATCAATTGGCGAGCTGATTGGCGATCCACCGCCTGCTGGAGCGTTTGGTGGATTAGGCGATGGGTTTGGTGCTCCCGCCGGCCCTCTAGTTAGCGGCAGTGCGACTTATTTCGTTGATTTAAGATCTGGCGCGGGACAAATTCGATTTACTGTTACTGTCGTGGATGGGTATCACATTTATTCATTGGGGCAGAAGCCTGGTGGTCCGTTACCCACGCGACTAATTGTGAGCGGCAGTGAAGGAGTTGAGGTTGCTGGCGCAGTGCGCGGTGACAAGAAACCCGAAATACATCATTACGAGGTTTACGAAGATTTAGATGTCGAGGAGATCAAGGGGACGATGAATTGGTGGATTCCAATTCAAGTGGACAAGTCGCCACTAGCTTTAGGTGAACAGTTACAAGTGGTTGTTGCCCTTGATGGACTGGCGTGTACTGATGACCTCGGCACGTGCACTCCACAAAATCTGCGGATCGTTGCTGAATTAGACAGTTCACTGGGCGACGTTTTTCAGTCGTTTATGAACACTCAGTCACAAACCCCTACGGTCGAGACGCCCGACGCGTCCGAGCCGAATGGTGAGTCGACAGATCCAACAGTTACGGTCGGGGGAACACCACCACCGACAACACAGCGGTCATTAGCCGGAGTCTTAGCGTTTGCATTGCTCGGTGGTTTTATTTTGAACTTCATGCCGTGTGTGCTGCCCGTGATCGGATTAAAGGTGATGTCATTTGTACAACAAGCAGGTGAATCACGGCGCCGCGTTTTCACGCTGAACCTGTGGTACGCGTTGGGCCTGATGAGCGTCTTCGTAGTGTTTGCGACCTTAGCTTTATTCGTGGGGCTCGGTTGGGGGCAACAAAATCAGAATGATAGTTTCAACATAGTGATGGTCGCTGTTATTTTCGTGATGGCCTTGAGTTTCATCGGTGTCTGGGAAATCCCGATTCCAGGATTTGTGGGGTCCGGAAAGATCGCGGAAAAATCTGAAAAAGAAGGCCCGTTTGCCGCCTACACCAAAGGAATCATTACGACACTGTTAGCCATTCCTTGTAGTGGCCCTGGTTTGGGGATCGCGCTTACTTATTGTGCTAAACAAATGGCCGAAAACCCCGGTACTAGCGGCATGATCAACGTGTATGCAGTATTTGTTGCTCTGGGCTTGGGCATGGCGTTTCCCTATATCGTGATTGGTGCCTTTCCGGCGTTAGTTAATTTCCTGCCTAAACCAGGTGCCTGGATGGAAACGTTTAAGGAGTTGATGGGATACATATTGTTGGGAACCGTTGTTTTCATCATGACTTACATCAGTTTCGGATTAGTTGTTCCAACGATGGCCTTCTTGTTTGCACTATGGGCGGCTTGCTGGTGGTTAGGGCGTATCCCGTTTACAGCAACTTCCGCTGCGAAGTTGCGCAGTCGCACGTCAGCATTAGCATTTGCTGCCGTCGCCGGATGGTTTTGTTTCACACTTTTTGGCGATTACATGGAAGAGCAGTTTCAGTCACGCATCGAACAAGAGATTGCAGCGTCGGAAGGTGATGGCAAGCTGGTGATCGACGAAGAGGGAGACAATATATATACGGCTCGGAGGTTGGAAGCACTCTTGGATTCAGGGCGATATGTGATGGTCGACTTTACAGCCGACTGGTGCCTTACTTGTAAGACACTTGAAAAAGCAGTTCTCAAGACCGACACGGTGCAGACTGCGTTACATGAGCGGGGAGTTGTTCAAATGGTTGCCGATTGGACTAAGCTTGATACGATTATTGGGAAACAAATTGAAACGGAGATTGTGAAATTAAAAACAGGCAAGCAATTGCCGATCATCGCATTCTATTTTCCAAATGATCGCGAGAACCCGAGAACACTCGTTGCGGCTTATACTACGGCAGGCGTATTAGAGATTCTCAAGGATATTCCGGTTGCCGTGGATTCTGCTAGTAACGCCTCAACAGCTGTCGGTGGTGATCACGTCGACGACGACAATGCTGATTCAGCGTATTCGGCGCAACGCTTGAATTCCCGATTAGATTCGGGAATGTAATATTCGTTTTGAGGTTTTTAAACACTAATTTACACCGATGGACAAATTCGATTGGTAATATACCAATCTGCTAGCTCTAGTCTCCTCCCACGAGATTCAAAGAGTTGCTAGAATGACGTTTCCGATATTCATCAAAACGACGTGAGCAATTCAAGGAACTCAGTACATGGCGAAAGCCACCTACAAGGACGCGGGAGTTGATCTCGAGGTTTATGCGGAGTCGATGGCCCGCTTGCCAAAGTTGATGCAGCGCACCTACTCACCCCGAGTCATGCGGCTCGATGGCGGCTTTGCCGGGTTGTTTCAAGTTGATTTTGACAATGGCCTGTTCGCGCGATCCTACAAAAACCCCGTGCTCGTTTCAGGCACTGACGGTGTGGGCACGAAGCTAAAATTGGCTCAAATGACCGGCAAGCATGACACGGTTGGCATTGATCTGGTGGCAATGTGTGTCAACGACATTATTTGTTGTGGTGCCGAACCGTTGTTCTTTCTCGATTACGTGGCGATGAGTCACGACGACCCAGAGCAGCTTGAGCAGATTGTGCAGGGGATCAGTGACGGTTGTGTCGATGCAGATTGTGCTTTACTTGCTGGCGAAACAGCGATTATGCCAGATCTCTATCAACCAGGCGATTATGACTTAGCGGGTTTTTGTGTCGGTATTGTTGAAAAAGACCAATTGATTGACGGTAAAACAATCGCCACAGATGACGTTGTTATCGGCGTGGAGTCCAACGGGGTGCATTCCAATGGCTTCAGCCTCGTGCGCAAAGTTGTATTTGAAATTGCTGGGCTCAGTATCGATGATCATGTGGAATCACTGGGAATGACTGTTGGTGAAGTTTTGCAGCGTCCCACAAAAATCTACGCTCGCGCTTTGCAGAAGATCCTGACCCACTATAAAGTTAAAAACGTGGTACACGGCATTGCCCATATTACTGGGGGCGGCTTGTTGGAGAACCTTCAACGGATATTACCTGCTAATGTTACAGCGACGATCCAGCGGGACAGTTGGGATGTCTTGCCTGTATTCGATTGGATTCGTGATTTAGGTGAGATCGAAGAAGACGAGATGGATCGCGTGTTCAATCGCGGGTGTGGTTTGGTGTTGGTCGTGAGTCCCTATTACGCCGGCAAAATTCAAAAAATGCTTGCTGACAGTGATTTGAAGAGTTGGGTGATCGGTTCGATTCAGGCGGGTGAAGGTAAAGCCGTCTGGCAGTAGTGGTTATCTAACGACCAGACGCACGTCATTTTTTGTATGATGGATTGCGAGGAGTTTGTAAAAAATATTTGTTTTTGTTAAATGTTAACGACAACAATACTGCCGACGAGAATGCACCGTTGAAAAAAGTTTGAAGAACCGTTATTCGCAGGAATAATCGCTAAATGAAGTGGATCAGTTTACGCATTACCGAATTGTGCTGCCCCGAAGAAGTGCTGTTGATACGCAGCGAGCTTGAGGGATCTGCCGGTATCGGTGGGCTAGAATTTGATGTTTTTAGTCGCCGATTGAATGTCCAGCACGATGATACGATTGTGTCGATCAAGGGGCTGATACGGCGACTCGACGCGATTGGAATGACAGCCAGTCCATGGCGTGAAGTACGACACGGCGCTACTTTCCGTACTCGAAACGACATTATCCGCACCGTCACCACATGGTTATCTGGATTAGCACTACTAGCAGGTATCATTTTACACGCCGTGGCGTTTATCCCTCATAAGGGATACATCGATTGGATTACCGCAGATGTCACTCTCTTTACTCAGGTGTTTTACGGTCTGAGCATTGCCTTGGGGCTGATTTGGATTTTGCCCAAATCGTGGCGAGCGATTGTGCGTGGTTGCCCCGACATGAACTTGTTGATGTTCGTAGCGGTAATTGGTGCGTTGGTGTTAGGCGAGTGGTTCGAGGCGACGATGGTTGTTTTTCTGTTCGCCGTTTCTAATGGCCTGGAGCAATGGAGCATGCATCGAGCTTTGGTTGCGATGCAGACACACGTATTGCAATCGCCCTTAATAGCGAGATGTTTGGAATCGGGACATGCCCAAGCGGTTGAGGTCGCGGTCGAACAAGTTGAAATTGGAACGTTGGTTGAAGTCTGGGCTGGCGAAATGATTCCGCTTGATGGAAAAGTTACCAGTGGGGAAACATATATCAACGAAGCATCGTTGACCGGCGAGTCGTTACCGGTTACGCGACGAGTGGGCGACAGCGTATTTGCTGGAACCACAAATATTGAAAGTACTATGCAAATCCGCACGACGCGACGTGTCAGCGACTCGACTCTTGCACGCACGATGAGTATGGCGAGTCAAGCGAGGTTGAAGCAAGCACCGATACAACGCTGGGTTGATAAGTTCTCATTCTATTACACGCCGGTGGTCATGTTGATTGCCTTGCTGTTGATGGTGATTCCTCCATTTATTCTTGGTGAGGCATTTGATGAGTGGTTCAAGATATCTTTGGTAGCATTGGTCGTGGCGTGTCCTTGTGCCTTGGTGATTTCGACGCCAGTCGCTGTGGTTGTGGCAATGACCGAGTGTTTGCGACGTGGTGTTATTGTTCGTGGCGGTCAGTTTTTGGAAGCGATGGCCTCGATTGACGCTGTTTGCTTGGACAAGACAGGGACGTTGACTGAGGGAAGTCCAGTGTGTGAGGGTGTTTGGACTGCTCCTGATGTAAGCCAAGAAGATTTGCTAGGGTATGCCGCGGCGCTCGAATCGCAGAGTTTGCATCCATTGGGTAAAGCAATTGTTGAGTATGCTACAGCCCTGGGAATCACGCCGTTGTCGATAGAACATTCCGAATCGATTATCGGGTGTGGTGTTCAAGGAACGGTTAATGGCACCGCGGCATGGATCGGAAGCCTGCGGTGGGCGCGACAAATGTTGGGTCAAAGCGGCCTCGTCAATCCATTGGTGGATGAAACCGACACGGCTGGTGTGACAACGGTCGTGGTAGGGCAGGGGACGACGTTGTTGGGAATGATCGCAATTATGGATCCTCTGAAAGCGGGTGCTGTTGAGGCGATAGAGGATTTGCGATCATTGGGAGTACGGCAGATTGTTATTCTAAGCGGTGACGAACAACCGACGGTCGATTTTATTGGTGATCAGCTTGGGGTGACTCAGCGGCACGGTGCGTTATTGCCGGCACAAAAGTTGGAGATGGTTGAGGAATTGAGCGGCGGACACCGTGTGGCGGTGGTTGGCGACGGAATCAATGATGCCCCTGCGCTGGCTCGGGCACAGGTGGGGATCGCCATGGGAGCGTTGGGAGTGGATGTTGTGTTGGAATCTGCTGATGTCACGCTGATGAGAAATGATATACAACAAGTGCCTTGGTTGATTCGTTACGCGAGGAGAATGAAACGGATTATACGCAACAATATACTATTTGCGTTGGCGTTGAAAATCGTCGTATTAGGATTAGCGGTGTGTGGTTACGCTTATCTGTGGCTGGCTGTAATTGCCGATACGGGGGCGACGCTGTTGGTAGTATTGAATGCTCTGCGGCTGCTGGGCTCAATAGATCGAGATTGATCAATGAATGAAATCATAGAGCCACACCCGGCTACGCTGCCGTTGGATGACTTGTTAAGTCAGTGTAAATCACGCAGGCAACGTCGCAGCGGGCCAGGGGGACAGCATCGTAATAAAGTTGAAACGGCTGTCGTGTACACTCATATTCCAACAGGTGTGTCAGCCATGGCGAGTGAGCGGCGTGTCCAAGAGGAAAATCGGAAACAGGCTTTGTTTCGATTGCGTGTACGATTGGCCTTGGAGGTACGGTGCCCTGCTCGTTGCAACCTAAGTGCATGTTGGAAGGAGCGAGTGCAGGCTCAACGGATCACGATTAGCAAACATCACAACGATTTTCCGGCGATGTTGAGTGAAGCTCTTGATTACATTATGCAAGAGCAGGGGGACTTGCAGGGTTTTGGCGACCTTGCAGGTTGCTCCAAGTCTCAGTTGGTGAAGTTTTTCAAATTAGACCCAAATTCTTTACAATGCGTCAACGATCTTCGCCACCAGCATGGCCATCATACATTGCGGTAAGAGGGATAAAGGTGGCACCGCCCCATTTATCAATAACTCTTCTATCTGCCCCACTCAGCTAGGTATCGACGTGCTAGAAAACTAAGAAAACTAAGGATTGCCGCCTTCAAGATGCGTAGGTGGGCGCGGTACAATGAAACGCACATCCATAGAATAAAACCTCTACGAATAGTGAGAAATACCCGTGGCTTCCGATCAAATTGATGTTGAATTCGTCGTACCGCAGACTCATCGTTTGCGATTTACCACGGATGTTTTTGGGGCAGACCGTGACGTTTTGGCCGCAGTGTTAGAATCGTCTGACGGTCAAGCAGTCCGCGTTCAATTTTGGGTCGATCAGCATCTGGCTGATGCTACCCCGGATTTGCTCGACAAAATAAATCGCTTTATTGATAGTAACGCCGACCGTATTAAACGTGTGGGCAGCGTTCAATTCGTGCCAGGTGGAGAGGACGTTAAGAACGACGTGCATGTCATTGAGCGGATGTTGAAAGTGTTCAATGCCGGAGATTTGGATCGCCGCAGTTATGTGATTGCTATTGGTGGCGGCGCCGTGTTAGATGCGGTAGGGTTTGCTACCGCGATCGCGCATCGGGGATTACGATTGGTGCGATTGCCGACGACGACGTTGGCTCAAGGTGATTCAGGTGTCGGCGTGAAAAACGGTACGAACTTGTTCCAAAAGAAGAATTGGATGGGAGCGTTTGCTGTGCCGTGGGCCGTAATCAATGATGCCGAGTTATTAACGACATTGTCGAATCGAGACTTCATCAGTGGGTTTTCCGAAGCCGTAAAAGTTTCGTTACTCAAAGACCCAGCACAGTTTGAAAAGATCTGCAATGATGCGGTCAAAATTCGCGAGCGTAATATGGAAGTCGCGTTGCCGGTTATCAAGGAATCAGCAAAGATGCACTTAGACCATATAACCCAGGGCGGCGATCCGTATGAAGCTTTGGAAGCGCGGCCGTTAGATTACGGTCATTGGTCGGCGCATAAAATGGAAGTCATGAGTGGCTTTGCCTTGCGTCATGGCGAAGCAGTTGCCATTGGCGTGGCCATTGACACCGTATATTCATCGTTGGTGCACGGGTTAGATCCTAGCGTACCGGAAAAGGTCCTCAAATGCCTGACGGACTTAGGATTCACTTTGACCGATGGTTCATTGACGGACATGGAGACGTTGTTTTGTGGCCTAGAAGAATTCAGGCAGCATCTTGGCGGTCGCCTGACGTTAACCATGTTACGCAACATCGGCGACGCGATTGATGTGCATCAGGTACAACGTGACCAAATGGTTGAGGCGATCGAGTACGTGATGCGTTACGCCAACGTTCAGTCACATTTAGCGTAAACGGGTTTGCAAAATGCGATTGTAGGGGCAGTCCCCCTGTGGCTGCCCGCGGCGGTGATTACGTGCGGTGCTTTTTCTTAGCCACGAATGACCACGAATCCTTCGGCGGCGGACGAATGGGGAAATACTGTCCCGTACAAGCAGTTACCGTGTTTTCATGGTTGGTTTGGCGAGTACTTGTCGGT
>DTSG01000169.1 GCA_012965455.1 Planctomycetaceae bacterium
GCCCCTCGAGTGTGAAGCTTCTGTCGATGGCTAATCGAAACATCTCCGATTGTTTGTTTAAATGACTATCAACAATACTCTGACACTGTTGCCGGAGCGTCTGTTTGAGTTCATCAATTCCGGCGCCGGTATGTGCGCTGGTATGAACAACAGGCGCGTCTTGCAGAAAAGTGTTTTTGCAAAGTTCACGAATCTCTTCCTCGACGAGTTCCAAGAGATCGTCATCCACGAGGTCCGTTTTAGTAATCACGATAACACCTGCTGCAATATCGAGGTACCGCAGGATTTCGAGGTGTTCCAGTGTTTGAGGTTTTACGGAATCATCGGCCGCTACGATAAGCATTGCTAGATCTAAGCCCGTTGCACCAGAGAGCATGTTGCGAACGAACTTCTCGTGCCCAGGAACGTCGACGATACCTAATTTGAATGGTTTTAGATGCAGTTGAGCAAATCCGAGCTCGATTGTAATCCCACGTTTTTGTTCTTCGGGGAGCCGATCGGTGTTTTTCCCTGTGAGCGCGTGGATCAAAGCAGTTTTGCCATGGTCAATATGACCAGCGGTTCCGAGGATTAATGCAATCTCAGTGGAAGGTGAATCGGCGGTCATGGAGGTTTCATTCATATTCATTAGTTTACGCTTATTCGCTCTGGACACAATCATAAGTATCTGCGAGAGTTTGTTCCGCTGTGCAAGCCACAGCGTGACAAAGTGTACTTAGGTACGCTGTCGCAGAGACCATCAGTCCTTTGTTATTACTTATTAATGACCTTCAAAATGTCCAATAAACAAATTAATCAACAAGCCCTAACACACGGACCACAAATGGGCTGCGGCATCAGGTTCGCCGTTCGTGGTGCTTCTAATCGCAACGTTATCGTGGTTATTGTGGTCGTCGTTGTAATGATGTTGAGTCCCATGCGGGTTGCGGCTCAACAGACATGGTCTCTTAATAAATTGAATCCTCTCAATATTCTAACTACAACCGACATGCGTCTGCCTGCGTGGCCGAAATGGGCATCCGTCAAAATGCCGGAGGTTGACTTAGTGCCGTCGTGGATTGAACTGCCAAATCCGGCAGATATTCCTGCTGGCTTGAGCAAGTTGCACCGTACGACCAAGAGGAGTGTTAACAAGACAGTTAATTTCTTGAATCCATTCTACCAGAAGCCCCGGCAGTTGGTTCATCGACCTCCGACTGGCTCCCGCAATTCAGCGGCAGCGCGAGCGGCAAACTCGACCCCGACTAGCAGTTTTTGGTTTCCGTCGTTTATGGCCGCAGATGAATCCGCCAGACCGAGTCGCACGGTTCACGAGTTTCTTGGTCGATCCCGCCTGGGGCGATAATAATGACGCGGTGTTTTTACGTCCCTTAGCATTGCTGGTTGTGTTACGCCCGTCCTAAGAATTGATTCTCGCGCGTGTCGACTTTGATGGTTTCACCTTGTTTCAGATATTCCGGCACTTGGATTTGCACTCCCGTCGATAACGTTGCGGGCTTGGTACGGCTGGTTGCCGAATTTCCTTTGACAGCCGGATCCGTCTGGGTGATCTGCAGCTCAACGGTTGTTGGAATTTGGACGCCAACACATTCGTCGTTATAGATTAATGCCAAAACGCCTGCGAGCTGCTCGGTAATGTATTGCATTTCATGGGCAACGTCTTCGAGCGCGATGGAATACTGGTTGTAAGTACCAGAATCCAAAAAGTGGGCGTCAGTCGCATCGGTGTACATCAAAGTAACTGCTTGTCTTTGGAAATCCGCTTCGTCTAGCGACTCGGTACCTTTGAGTGTGATATCGACCTTTTGTTTGGTTACTAAGTTACGTCCGCGGAATTTGTATAAGGTCGCTGCGCCGCGGGCAGACGGTGATTGGACATGGATGCCCTGGATAATAACAGGAGCTCCGTTGAAGTTGACGACTGCGCCGTTTTTAATTTCCTTGGCTTGCATCGTTTTCTATTCCTTCGTGCTTTTTGGTAGGGCTAAAATAATGTCCGTGATGAAATAAAGTTAACTAGGGCTGATATCCCGCGATTGCGGGGGATGCTACCACTGATTTATACAAATGAGGCTGAACTGGGGTCGACGGCGACGCCGCTAACCAAGGTAGCCAAAGCAGCCGTTACGGCGAGCAACGATCCAGGGTCCATAAGTTCATCATCGTCACTCGGCCCGTTGGAGTTCTCTGTGATTTTCTCGAAATGTAGAATATCAAGTCGGGCATTGGCTGCTGACAGTTGGGTCAACGAATCTTCATTGCCAAGTAGCATTGCATCTTCGGCAAGCTCCATGACGAGTGCCTCAATTTCCTCGACCACTTCGTCACCCGCGACATAGAGGATTTCAAGTCCCACTAGGTCAACGCTGGAAGTAATCGTTATCGACTCAATAAGTCGAGATTCAGATTCAGATGAATTCCGCACTTTGAATTTACCGATCTGCTGAATCGCTGATAAAGCAAGCTTGATCGTTGGTCGTTGTTCGTCGTCAAACAACACAAGGAAAGTGTCTCGCCAGCGATAGTTTGGATCGTCGAAAAGTGACATTCCCCAATTTCCTTCACGCGGATTTACGATGTGTGGATTCTATGAATTACCTAGTTCGATTGAACGGTTCGTCGCGGCTTGTACCGCTTTAAATATGGTAGCGGATATCTCCTCATCGTGCATTACTTTTAGGCCGGCGAGGGTGGTCCCACCCGGACTGGTGACTTGATCGATAAGTTGCTGCGGTGGCAAACCCGTTTGCAGTATCATCTCGGCAGCCCCGATTGCAGTCTGGGCAGCCAATTGCAGCGCAACATCTTCAGGTAATCCCATGGCGACGCCACCGTCGCAGAGTGCTTGGACTATTGTATATATGTAAGCCGGTCCGGAACCGCTGAGACCAGTTACGGCATCTAAACACTGTTCGGGTAATTGGTAGGTAATTCCAACGCTATCGAGTAAGTTCTGCACCGCGGCACAATCTGTGGCAGTTGCACCCTGGGCGGGGCTAAAGGCGGTAGCCGCTTTGCCAACGAGGCATGGCGTATTTGGCATTACGCGGATAACGCGGTCGCTGCCAGTTCGACCACAGATAACGTCGAGCGTCACTCCAGCGGCGATTGACACTAACAATACATCGGTGGTGACGACTGCAGCAATGGAGTCTAGTACAGCGGGGAGAATCTGGGGTTTGACGGCCAAAAATACAATGTCAGCTGTGGCGACAACCTGGGCCGCATCTGCCAAGAGCGTTGCTGCTGAGATGGATTCCGAGAAATTGGCACAAGCTTCTGGGGATGGATCGAAGAATGAAATCGTCGGGCCAACGTCCGTCTCTTGAGACGCTTCGAAGCCTCGTGCCAGCGCGGTCGCCATTTGACCAGCACCGATAAATCCAATTTTCAGAGACACTGTTTATACCTTCTCGAATTTGTAACAGTCGCGAGCGAGGCGAATACTCTATGATCCGTTGATCAGGAGATTCGCTCGGCGATCGCCGCGATCATTTGGTCTTCATCGGGGAATTCTTTGGTTTCCAGTTTGGAATAAATCAATTCATCGCCGACGGTTAGTTCAAAGCAACCACCCTGGTCCGGTTGTAACTCAAGACTGCTAACTTGTTGTTTGAATTGCATCAGAATTTTGGCTGTCAAACTGACAGCTTTGGGTTCGTAGTTTCAGGCTGAGCAGTAGCGTAAGTGAATTTTCATTCGGTGTTCTCCAATTAGAGGGAAAGCAATTGTGGATTGTAATCTGTCGTTTTAGTGGGCCAAGACAGTGAAAACAGCCTATTTTTTCTTCTTGCGAGAAGAGGTCTTCTTAGCTTTTGTGGATGATTTTTTCTTCCTGCCAGCGCTAAATGCTTTGTCGAAGTTTGATGAATATTTAGGTGTGGAGCCAATGCGTAAAATGGTCACGTGGTGTTTCCTTGCGTGTAATTGTTGTAAAAAAAATTGTTTGTGCGTTTAGCTAGCGATATTATACATACTAAATGAGTTTCTTGTAGCGGAATCGAGGCGGTTCATTGGGGTCAATTCCGAGTCGTTCGTTACGTTGT
>DTSG01000170.1 GCA_012965455.1 Planctomycetaceae bacterium
ACGAGCGGGATATTCATTCCTCGAGGGGATAGCGCCCTATAGTTCGGGAGTGATTGCCGCCGATGGGTATGAAATCACCCATATTACTTTGGCGGTATTGTTGCCTTGGGAAGAGGGGATGCATGCTGCACGCAAGTATGTGGAAAGCAGGGGGTTGTCGCAGTGGTCACTGTGCGGGTTCGAATTGAGATGCCCGCAGCAACACACTATGGACGGATTTATTGACTTTAATGCCAGTTATCGCGCTGTGCTGCAAGATTGGGATATGTATGTCGACGGCGAGAATCCAATTGCTAGGACCAATGTCGCACCCGTGCTAAATCCTCCGAGCGAAACGATGCTGTATGGCTTCTCTGTCTGTCAGGAAAGCCAATGCAGTTGGAACACGTTTGTAATTGCGGGCGGTGGCGAATTAGTGGGAGGCTTGCGAAAAGGCGTCATTGTTTGTGAAGGGGAAACCGATAAAGCGGCAATGTTAGAAAAGGCACGAACTGTCGCGCGGTCAATGAAAGTTCGTATGGACGGGCTAGGGGCAAACGGTCAGCGCTTATCCACGATCGATGTCTACACAGCCCACAGTCTTTATCCGCTGATCGAAGGGGCGATTGCCGAGGAGATCGGCGCGATTACTCAACGCGGGTTGCAGTGGTTCTACGCGCGACCACCGATCATCGACATCGAATTCGAGATGGACATGCGTGGCGTGCAGCAAGAACGGGTCGTTGACATGAGCCACTGATGAACACCACTGATGAACATCAATTAAGGTACAGATAACAATGAGTCATTCGGTTGGAATGTAATTGTTCATTAATTCGACGTAATCTTCGCGGACGGGCGAAAATACATCCATGACTACAGCGGGACCGTCAACGGCAACCGCTCGATGAGGGACGTTGGGCGGTATGAGAAACATGTCACCGGCATGACAAATACGTGTTTCATCGCCAATGGTTAGTTGCACATTGCCCTTGATGAGCATGCCACCTTGTTCGTGAGGATGGTGATGCAGTGGTATTTCAGCTCCTTCATCCATTTCCAAATATGAAAGCATCATGTTTTCGCCGTAGGGAGTACGCAGTCGGCATCCGGGAGTCACTTCTTGTTCTGGAAAATCATTGATGTCTATGAACGGCATGGGGGGGTCCTTTGGGGGCTGCAATTTAAGATTTGCATCTGTTAAACTTAGCTCCAGTTTAATCTATTTTTGCTTGGGAGTAACTGATGAATAAGCGGTGGTGGTTGGTAGTTGTAGTCATTGGTTGCTTGGTGACGACTGCGGGAAGTTCAGCGCAGGCGGTGGGAAAGCAAACTTCCTATCGAGTGACTACGGTTCCGAAGAAATTGGGCTTCGACTCGTTCTATAAAAAACATGTCAGCGCCAACGGGTTTCCAATCATTGGCTCGGAAAAGGTTGATGACTATGCGTTACGTGAAGCTGCTTACCTCGTAAATATGATGCTGCGGCAGCGACCAGATGTGCGGGCAGCAATGATCGCCAGCGGTTCTCGATTAGTAGTGATGGCTCACGATGAATTCACGACGGACATTCCCGAGCATTCTAAAATGACGCCCAAGGACTGGTGGGACGCTCGTGCTCGTGGTTTGGGGGGTTCGAAAACGGATCCTGTTTGTTCGTGCGGCGAAGAAAACTTGTTGTGTATGCCGGGCGATCCGTATTTCGAAGAAAATATTCTGATTCATGAATTGGCTCACAACATACACTTGCGAGGAATGGTACGAGTGGATGATACGTTTGACGCGCGCGTCATTAAGGCGTATGAGTCTGCAATGAAAGCAGGGCTGTGGACGCCGAAATATGCGTCGGTCAATAAAAATGAATATTTTGCGGAAGGTGTGCAGTGCTGGTTCAATAATAATCGTGAGAACGACCATGACCATAATCATGTAAACACCCGCGCGGAGCTCAAGGAATATGATCCTGCCTTGGCGTCATTGTGTGAGGAAGTGTTTGGTCGTACGAAGTTAGAATATACTCGTCCAGCAACCCGTATTCGGGGGCACTTAAAAGGGTTTGATCCGGAGAAGTTGCCAACATTTCGCTGGCCAGCTAGTCTGGATAAAGTGCGTTTGGAGATTCAACAAGATGCCGCGAATCGTGGCAATAATAAACAGGAGTGAGTGAATTAGATGGTTCGAATTATTAGATTACAGATTGGTTTGGCGGTCGCTCTGGTAGCGAGTGTATTAACGTCAACAAATTCGCTCAGTGCCGTTGGGGCTGCCGAGGCAGCTCGCGCGAATCCCAATATTATTTTGATCATGGCAGATGACCTCGGCTACCGGGAATTGGGCAGCTACGGTCAGAAGTTAATAAAAACTCCATATCTCGATCAACTAGCCAAAGATGGCATGCGGTTTACTCGCGGTTACGCCGGCAATGCCGTCTGTGCACCATCGCGTTGTGTATTGTTAACAGGCCGCCACCCTGGGCACGCTTGGGTTCGTAATAATGGCGAGGTCAAACCGGAAGGGCAGCGTCCTATCCCGGCCAGTGAAGTAACGATTGCGGAAGTATTGGGTAAGCATGGTTATGCTTGCGGCGCTTTTGGCAAATGGGGTCTAGGTTTTCCAGGTTCCGAAGGCGATCCAGTGTTTCAAGGCTTCGATCGCTTTTTTGGCTATAACTGTCAACGGCACGCTCATTCTTACTACCCTTCGTATTTGTGGAGCAACAGAAAACGCGTGCAGTTAAACAATAGTCCTGCAGTCGGTGGGCACGACGATTTTGTTGCCGATGCGGACCGCAGTGACCCCCGTAGTTATGACCAGTTTAAGGGACAAGACTATGCACCGGACCGTATCAACGAACAGGCATTGAAGTTTATTCGAGCGAACAAGGATCGTCCTTTTTTCCTATATTATCCCACCGTCATTCCGCACGTTGCATTGCACGTACCGGACGAGGAATTGCAGCCCTATTTGAAGCTTAAATGGAACGATCCGCCCTTTACCAAGAAAAATGGATATGGTTATACACCACACTTTACCCCCCGTGCGGCCTATGCTGCCATGATTACGCGGATGGACCGGTATATCGGCAATGTTCTTAATCTCGTAAAAGAACTTGGGCTCGAGGATGACACAATCGTTGTGTTTACCTCGGATAACGGTACAACGCACCTGAAGCAGGAAGTTGATTATGATTTCTTTAATAGCGTAGGAAAGTTGCGTGGCCTCAAAGGTTCCCTCTACGAAGGCGGAATTCGTGTGCCGCTGATTGTTAAATGGCCCGGAAGAATAGCAGCGGGGACCAACAGCTCATTAGTGACTGGATTGGAAGATTGGCTGCCAACGCTTGCAGACTTAATCGACCAAACGGCGTCGGTTCCTCAAGGACTCGATGGTATTAGTATCGCTCCGACGTTGCTTGGTAAAGGGCAGGAGGAACGTGATTTTATGTATCGCGAATTTTCAGGGTACGGTGGCCAACAAGCGGTGTGGATGGGACCGTGGAAAGGCGTTCGACAAAATCTATTGCGTAAGAACAATATGAACCCGTTGAAAATCGAACTATATAACTTAGATAAAGATTCCAATGAATCGAAAGACGTTGCTTCTGCTCATCCTGAAGTTGTGGAACAAATCCGCAAATTGATGAAGGATCAACACACGGCGAGTGAATGGTATCCGATTCCCATTTTGGATAATTAAGTAATTTGCTCATGAGTGTTACTCGGATTGGAATTGTTGGGTCGGGATTCATGGGGCGGACGCATGCGGAAGCGACTCGTCGTGCTCCAGGGGCCAAACTTGTTGCGATCGCCGGCGGTAAACGCGCGGTTGGCTTGGCCGCTGACTACGGCGTTTCCTGCGAGGAATCCGTTGAGGCGTTGATAAACCGTGACGACATTGACGCGATTGTGATTAGCACTCCACACCATCTGCACTTTTCGCAAGCCATGGACGCTGCCTCGAGTCAAAAACATTGCCTTGTTGAGAAACCGTTGGCTACTAATGTGGCGGATTGCGATGCGTTGATCAGTGCTTTTACAGATGCCGACCTAATATTGGCCGTCGCC